>NZ_JAQMSE010000064.1:0-25415 GCF_028330045.1 Aphanizomenon sp. CS-733/32 | reverse complement strand
GGGCAGGGGGCAGGGGGCAGGGGAGAGATTTTCTTCTTTCTTCTTTCTTCTTTCTTCTTTCTCCTGAACTCCTGGATGACAGTGGTGAAGTTGTTAAAAAATCTCTGTCCACTAGAACGCATATTTGTCAATGCGGTTGTATGATGGATAGAGATGAGAATGCAGCTAAAAATATCCTGAGTCGAGGATTGAGTACCGTAGGGCATACGGGAACTTTCATGCTAGACATGAGTAACGCTTTAGGAGATAAGTCCTCTACTCGTGCTGGAGAAATCCTGGACGAGCAAGTCATGTCTTTGATTAAAGAATCCCTGTCTCTTTAGAGCGGGGAGTGTCAAAATTGAATACACTCAATTATAAATATCATGACTGCTGAAAAACAGTTTCAATAAACCTATTTCAAAGTATTTAAACCCATGAATATGCAGGAACAACCCAACAGTGCAGATAAAAAACGCACTGAGAAGACAGAAATCGCTCTTAATCTAGATTCTGAATTGATAGAGCAAATTCAACATCTGACCAATGATCCTAGTAAGGTGATTGAGGTGGCTATCCGTCAATGGTTACGGGGTGATTTTAATAGAGATGATGAGTTAACACGCGCCCCTCTACGGACACCTGTTCCCCCCCGTGGTGAGTGGAATGATTAAAAGGATTTAATATAGTAGGAGTCAGGAGTTAAGAGTCTCTTACCATAAGGCTTTTACTGTAGATTATGTATCTTATTCAAGTGCATACCGCTGTATTAGCTAATGATAAGAAATGTAAAGATTAATGTCTTAAATGCCAGAAAAGTCAAAAATCCACCCTGGAAAAATGTAAAACCTGTAAAAGTTTATGCCAGAATTTAATTAGCTTTAGTATAAGCACGGTAGGAAGCTTTTTGTCTATCCAACTCGATTAATGACTATTAGTGCCAATACCCCATTTCCGAATTTAATTCCTCAAAATCCGGAATCTGTGACTCTCATGAGCGATCGCTCATCAGCAACTCTGGGAGCAGAGTTAATATATACTCAAGATGCCTCTGGACACTATTTGACTTTTTATTGGCAACACAGCGGATACTTAGGGGGTGATCCCCAGAAGATAGTTGATGTCCTCAATGAAAATGATAGCTTTGCGCCAGTAGATAAGGTTGTTTATCTAGAACATTTACACCGGATTTTGAGCAGTTCTGTGCCGGAAAGGGTGAAATGCTGGTTCAAATGCCCAAATATCGAATTATTAGAGTTGGAATTGACAATTACGCCGATTCTGCCGCAGTTTGGTCAGCCAACAACTACAGTGTTGGTGATGGGTAGGTTATTACCATCGAAAATTAATCCTCAAGATGTGAATCAGGTACTTAAACCGCCAACAGCACTTGAGTTAGCTTTACGATTGCAGCGACATCAGAAGTTATTAAACAAAATCACCAGAAATATTCGTCGGACACTGGATTTAGATGTTATTTGGCAACAAACGGTTGATAGCTTGGGAAAAAGACTCAACCTAGAACGCTGTATTATTTGCCCTTATCAACCCGCTAATACCAAGGTTCGGGTAATTGCTGAGTATCATCGGCCAGAGGGAATTTCTATTCTTGACTCAGAAATAGATATATCTTCTGAGCCGGCTTTTGCTCAAGCATTAGCGACTTTAGAGCCTGTGGTGATGGCGGTTTCATTTAATCACCAATCTCCACAGTCTCAATCTCTGGTTGTTGCGACTTGTTACAAAGACAAAGTTAATGGTTTAGCTGCTCTTAGTTTTGTTGATGAATGCCATCCACTAACACAAGCAGAATTAGAATTAGCCAGGGAAGTAGCAGATCAGTTAGGAACAGCGATCGCTCATGCTACTTTATATCAAGAACTAGAAGAATCTCGACAAAAGGCTGAAGAAGTTTCTCGCTTAAAAAGCGAATTTCTGGCTAATGTCTCCCACGAAATTCGGACTCCTCTCAATGGCATGATTGGCTTCTTAAAGCTAATTTTAGAAGGAGTTACAGATGATGCTCAAGAACAACATGAGTTTATTTTGGAAGCTCATGAATTATCTTTGCATCTCTTAAATATCCTCAATGATATTTTGGACTTTGCTAAAATTGAAGCAGGTAAAATGGAATTAGACTGTTCACCAGTCAATCTCAAAGAACTATTTGATGACGTTGAAGGCTTTACCCGTCAGCAAGCGGAGATGAAAAATATTAGTTTCCGCATGGAAATGCCGACAATTTCTGATGCAATTATTGTTCAAGGCAACTATAAGAGATTATTACAAGTCATGCTAAATTTGGTAGGTAATGCTATTAAATTTACCCATGAAGGTGGTATCACTATTAGTGCCGATTTAATACCAAAAAAACACCCTACAACAGTCAAAGTTCGTGTTGTTGACACAGGTATTGGTGTTTCCTTAGATAAGCAAGATAAGCTATTTCAATTATTTTCTCAAATTGATGGTTCTCGGACTCGTCACTATGGTGGTACAGGTTTAGGACTGACAATATCCCAAAAGCTCATAGAAGCAATGGGTGGTGAGGTACATTTTTATAGTCTAGGTGAGGGACTTGGTTCGACGGTGACTTTCACTGTGCCACTGTATCAACAACCATTGATGGTTTAGAACAGGGAACAGGGAATAGGGAATAGGGAATAGGGAATAGGGAATAGGGAATAGGGAATTAATGGTTTTCGATAGAGTTTATTTCTCCTAAGGTTTGCCAGCCGGCGTACCATTGGGAATTATCTTGTAATAATTTAGCATTTAACCAAAATCGCACTTGAGGATCACAAGCTGCTACCATTTCCGCATATACCCATTTACCCTGATTTTTGCGGTTAACAACCTGAAAATGTCGCCAACCATCAACTTTTTTCTGTGCAGTCCATTTAGAACCCAGCAAGTAAGGAAATTTTTGTTTTTTAGTCATTGGTCATTGGTCATTGGTTAAGAACTTTCTTATCTTCCCTGTTCCCTGTTCCCTATTCCCTGTAAAGTTTTATATCAGATATTTTCTAATTTAATAAATATTTACTAATCCAGGAGTGATGGTAACAAAGAGGGAAGCGATCGCTCATAAAATTTCTTTATTGCCAATTTTACTCCTGAATCAGAATACCCGATTAACCTGATCCCCAGATCTCACCTTTATTTTCAACCGACCGTTGACAATGGTTTTCTGGTTGTACACACCGTAAATACCCGCAATATTGTCAACAGTCACAAGAGTAAGCCTATCTTATGGAATCAATAGATTTTTATCTATTTCATTTTTTTGTTTTTTGAAACCATTTTTATAAAAATAAAATATTAAAATTTAATTTTTTAGAATTTTGAGCTTTTTAAGCATAATTAACGGCTTATTAGTTATAAATTAAAATATTCACTCACTTAAGCATCTGATATCAGCACCTTTTAGATTCCAGTCCCCTTTCCTTTCTAGAGAATTTGCACAATAATGGCACTCAAACACCTCACACATCGCCTCATCAATCTAGATACAGGTAAATGTTTGAGCTTAAGAGTTTGTTAAGAAACTATAAGAGAGGTACAACAATGAAACTAGCAGTTTACGGAAAAGGTGGAATCGGCAAATCTACAACCAGTTGTAATATCTCTGTAGCTCTAGCTAAAAGAGGTAAAAAGGTCTTACAAATTGGCTGTGATCCCAAACATGACAGCACCTTCACCCTGACTGGGTTTTTGATTCCCACCATTATTGATACCTTGCAAGAAAAAGATTATCACTACGAAGACGTTTGGCCAGAGGACGTAATCTACAAAGGTTATGGCGGGGTTGATTGCGTTGAAGCAGGTGGTCCACCAGCAGGTGCCGGTTGTGGTGGCTATGTAGTTGGGGAAACAGTCAAATTATTAAAAGAACTTAATGCTTTTGATGAATACGATGTAATTTTATTTGATGTCCTTGGTGACGTTGTTTGTGGTGGCTTTGCAGCACCGTTAAATTATGCAGATTATTGTCTAATTGTTACAGATAATGGCTTTGATGCCCTATTTGCAGCCAACCGGATTGCGGCTTCCGTTCGAGAAAAAGCTCGGACTCACCCCTTGCGTTTAGCGGGATTAATCGGTAATCGTACCTCCAAGCGGGATTTAATTGATAAATATATAGAAGCCGTGCCTATGCCTGTTTTAGAGGTATTACCTTTAATTGAAGATATCCGCGTTTCCCGCGTCAAAGGTAAAACTCTATTTGAAATGGCAGAGTCAGATCCTTCTCTGCGCTACGTTTGCGACTATTACCTGAATATTGCTGATCAAATTCTCGCGCAACCGGAAGGTGTAGTTCCCAACGACGCTCCTGATCGTGAACTTTTTTCTCTATTGTCAGATTTTTATCTCAATCCAGTAAAAGTTAAAGCCACAAATGCTGAAGAGGAATTAGACTTGATGATTGTATAAAGCATTTTACCTCTCAGGATGGACTTATGGCTTTCTTTGATAGTTTTACCGATTCGATCAAACAAAAGTGGCTGCAATTCTTTCAAGCCAATCGTGAATGGATTACGCTCCAAATGACTGTTGAATCAGTTTATACCCCTGATGGCGGCAAGCGTCCGTCTTCTTACCTCATCCTGGGAGTCATCAATGCTCTAGAACCAAAATTAGCCCAGCTAATGTTCCCCTTTGCCAAATTGAATCCAGATGCGGATACCTTAATTGAAGTTCTGGATTTGCATTTTGACCCTGATATTGCCCTTGGTAATCGTCTTGTCCCCACAGTAGAACCAGAAATGTATGCTCGTCCGTCGGCTGTGGTGGCAGATGTACCTGAGCCAGAAGGGGAATCTGTCTCAGTTTCTGGGATCAATCTGAATAATTTGGGAAACCTGGCGCAAACCACTTGGGCTATAGATAGAGATCATGAAGGCTTTGGCAGTATTTCTTTATCCGATGAAGGTGTTTCTCATGACTCAGAAGCATCATCCAGTTTGGAAGCAATGGGTGATTTCGGTCATACCTCTTTTAATCCGATGTCTTTAAGTGATGAGGATGCCTTTGGAGAGATACCGGAAAATGCTTTTAGTGGACTGAATCTATCTGATGATAATTCTTTGGATGAACTGAATACATCTGAAGAAAATGGATTTGATGATGTAGTTTCGGATATCTGGGGTGATGAAACTCCGCTGCATAATGGTGACGACAATTTGGAAGAACTGCCATCTGAAGTTTTTAATGAATCAGAAATGGCTCGTCTCTTCCCTAACAATTAATCGTTGAAAGCAGAATTTAGGTGACAGGTGACAGGTGACAGGTGACAGGGAAGAAAGTAGGGGGAAATGAATAACCCAATCATCAATCACCAATCACCAATCACCAACCATCTACTTTCCAAGTTAAAAAAAATTAAAGGGAGAATATTAATATGACTGTTGCTCAACAGCCTGAAGCTTTAAATTTTGAATGTGAAACTGGCAATTATCACACCTTTTGCCCGATTAGTTGTGTCTCTTGGTTATATCAGAAAATTGAAGATAGTTTCTTTTTAGTTATTGGCACGAAAACCTGCGGTTACTTCCTCCAAAATGCGATGGGGGTGATGATTTTTGCTGAACCTCGCTATGCTATGGCTGAGTTGGAAGAGGGGGATATTTCGGCACAGTTGAATGATTATGAAGAATTAAAACGTTTGTGTGAGCAAATTAAACGCGATCGCAATCCTAGTGTAATTGTCTGGATTGGTACTTGCACCACCGAAATTATTAAAACCGATTTGGAAGGTTTAGCACCTAAGTTAGAAGCTGATTTAGGTATTCCCATTGTGGTCGCCCGTGCCAACGGACTCGACTACGCATTTACCCAAGGAGAGGACACTGTGTTAGCCGCTATGGCTCATCGTTGTCCTGAAAAGTCTCCCGTATCGGAAACTGAAAAAGGCGAGCGTAACGCCATTCAGAAACTGATGAACTTCGGTAAGAAAAAAGAAGACATCGCTCAAGATGAATCTGAGTACGTAAATCATCCGCCTTTGGTACTTTTTGGCTCTTTACCTGACCCAGTAGTTACCCAATTAACCTTGGAACTGAAAAAACAAGGTATCAAAGTTTCTGGGTGGCTACCTGCCAAACGGTTTACAGAATTACCTGTAATTGAAGAAGGGTATTATGTCGCTGGTGTCAATCCTTTCCTCAGCCGCACGGCTACAACCTTAATGCGTCGTCGCAAGTGTAAACTAATTGGCGCACCATTCCCCATTGGTCCCGACGGTACTCGCGCATGGGTAGAAAAAATCTGTTCTGTGTTGGGAATTACTCCCCAGGGTTTAGATGAAAGAGAAGCACAAATTTGGGAAAATTTAGAAGAATATGTGCAATTAATTCGCGGTAAATCTGTGTTTTTCATGGGCGATAATTTATTAGAAATTTCCCTAGCGCGGTTCTTGGTGCGTTGTGGTATGACTGTTCAAGAAATCGGCATTCCTTACATGGATAAACGCTATCAAGCTGCTGAATTAGCTTTGTTAGAAAAAACTTGTCAGGAAATGGGTTCACCTTTACCAACAATTGTCGAAAAGCCCGATAATTACAATCAAGTTCAACGAATTTATGATTTAAAACCTGATTTGGTAATTACTGGTATGGCTCATGCTAATCCATTGGAAGCACGAGGTATTAATACTAAGTGGTCTGTGGAGTTTACTTTTGCTCAAATTCACGGTTTTGGTAATGCGCGTGATGTTTTGGAGTTGGTAACTCGTCCTTTAAGAAGGAATAATAATTTGAAGGATTTGGGTTGGGATAAGTTGGTGAGAGAGGAAGCGCAGGTTTAGAAACCAGATCCCCGACTTCTGAAAATTGATGATAATTTATTGATTGTTTTAAATAAGAAGTCGGGGATCTTTGACAATCTGAAGTTTTACGTTTTCTTCGGCAATTTTGGGACGGATCTGTTGGAGTTCGTCCTTTTTTTTGTTTTTATTGAACCACGAAGACACGTTCGCGTAGCGGATAGAACACGAAGAAAGAGAAGAGGAGTGTTATAATTGTGGTAAGTTGTTTTTTAAGTGCAATGGTTAGGGGTTGATTATGAATAAAACTATATCTTTTCAAGAGGTAATTGAATATGTGGAAAATCTTTCTCAAGAAGATCAGGATTTTTTAGTAGAATTAATTAAGAAAAGGAAGATTGAAAAACGTCGTTTAGAAATCGCTAAGAATGCAGAGCAAACTTTAGCCGCTTTGTCAGCAGGTACAGCTAAAAAAGGTACTGTGGCAGATTTATTAGCTGATATCATGGAAGAAGAATGAAAACATTAGTTTGGGATAGTAGTTTTAAAAGAGCCTTGAAGCGAATTATTAGGAAAAATCCCCAATTGCAGGAGAGAATTTCTGAAGTATTAGAATTACTAGCATCTGATTATCTCAATCCTGTTTTAAAGTCTCATAAATTAAGTGGTCAGTTAGATGGTTTATGGGCTTGTTCTGTAGCGTATGATTGTCGAATTATCTATACATTAAAACAAGATTCAGATACACAGGAGGAAATGATTGTGGTAATTGATATCGGTAGTCATGATGAGGTTTATTAAAAGTATTCGTAGTATCTGTAGTATCTGTAGGGTGCGTTAGCAAAGCCGTAACGCACCATTAATCAAGTTTACGGTGTTTTTTTCAGGCTATTTAACTTCATGAAATAATTACAATACATTAGTTTTAAAATTATGACTTTAATCAGCAAGTTCAATTATCAACCCAAAAAGAAAGCTAATTTAATCGCACCAATAAATATTAAGCCATCAGATATATCAATAGTTATACCTGTAAGGGATGATCAAAAAGGAATTGATTTATTTTTGTATAATTTTTTTAAGTACCACGATTTAGAACTTTATCCTAGAGAGATTATTATTATTGATAATCTCTCGAAAAAGGGAATTACTATCAATAAACAATTTCAGGCTAAGGGTATTGAAATTATTTTATTGAAATGCTCAAAAATGGGACCTGCGTCCGCAAGAAATTTAGGTATTCAACATTCCAAAGGTGATTGGGTTCTATTTACAGATAGCGACTGTATCCCTTCAGAATCATGGATTTTAGGATATATTAATTCAATGAATGGCTGTATTGGATATGCAGGCAATGTTAAATCATGGGGAAATGATTTTTTATCAAAATATTATGAAACACAAGAAATTTTAGTGCCTTTAAAAGTAATTCAACAGCAAGGATATACAAGACCAGAGTATTTAATTACTGCTAATTCAATGGTTTGGAAAGCAGCTATTGAAAAAATAGGCTACTTTAATGAAAATATTAATATTGCTGCTGGGGAAGATATAGATTTAGGATGGAGATTGTTAGAAATTGGCAATCTTGATTATGCGTTTAATTCTGTTATTTATCATAATTTTGATGATGGTGTTATTGGCTTTTGTCGAAGATTTATTAGATATGGAAAAGGTAATAAAATTATCAGCAAAATGTATGAAGTTGACTTAAAACCTAAAGTTTTTCAACCTAATAAATTGAGTTTTATAAATCAATTTTTGTCTAAATTACAGTATATTTGTATGTTATGGGGATACATAAGCTAAATGCAAAACTTGAGGATGTTTTAAAAGTCAGATGTAGGTTGGGTTGAGAAAACCCAACAATCAATTATATATCTGTGTTGGGTTTGTCGCTTAACCCAACCTACAATTTTGCAAAAGATATAACAAAGAGCGATCGCTGTTTTAGGGATGTGTGGGGTGCGATAGCCAAGCGCGGTGGAAAATCGGATTGAGGGGATAGAATAGGATTAGATGGTCAGGTAAAATACCTGCCTAAATCATTCAATCTGATGATTTAAATAAACTGTATAATTACGGAGATCTAACCAAATTATGTATAATCAAATCAGTCTTTGGGATTATCTACCAGATACTAATAACCTGGTATTAGAAAATCAGGTTAACAAAAAAACTATTATTTCTACTGATGGAGAAGTAATATTATATCCGAATTTTTTTAGCACCAAAGAAAGTAATCAGCTTTTTTCAGATTTATATTCTAGTATTAACTGGAAACAAGAAATAATCCAATTCTTTGGTAAGCAAATGCCTATACCAAGATTGACAGCATGGTATGGAGATAAAGGAAAATCGTATACTTATTCTGGCATAGAACAACATCCAGAACATTGGAATCCTACATTGAAATTAATTAAATCTAAAATTGAGCAAATTGCACAAGTTAGTTTTAATAGTGTTCTTATTAATTTATATCGTGATGGTAAAGATAGTGTTTCCTGGCATAGTGATGATGAACCCGAATTAGGGAAAAATCCCATAATTGCTTCAGTTAGTTTTGGTGCAACTCGTCGTTTTTCTTTACGACATAAGCATTCAAAAAATCACAAAATTGATATTGATTTAGCTAGTGGTAGTTTTCTGCTAATGCAAGGTGAAACTCAGCATTTTTGGCAACACCAAATTGCTAAAACAGCTAAAGAAATTCAGCCACGAATCAATTTAACATTTAGAATTATTCACTAATTTAACTCAGGGTGTATCAATTTGATAGAAAAACTATACGAGTATATTTTAGAAGGATTAAAAACCTCACCAGATTTTTATAATCCCAATTTTCATCAGATATTGGGGTATGAAAGTCGAAAATTCCATCTCTCAAACTCTTACTCTCTGCGCCTGGAGCGTCTCTGCGTGTTCGCGCAGCGTGCCGTAGGAATCGCTGTTTGGGATGTGGGAGCGCGATCGCTATTGTATAGTAGAATGGGGAATGGAGAAGAGTTTTTACTAATTACCAAATTATTTGCTAATATTTTTCAGAACATCATATTGAAATTAAGGTGACTTTGTACCACTATGTTAACATCCGCAATTGATACTAAAGATGTAAATGCTATGCAGGCGGTACGGGAAGGGGTGGTAGTGTGCGATGCCTTCTGCGAGGATAGCGATCGCTCTCCTTGGGGACTCATCCGTATTTCTGGCGATGATCGGCTTCGCTTTTTACACAATCAAAGCACTAATGATTTGCAATCTCGTAAACCCGGTCAGGGCTGCGATACTGTGATGGTGACATCTACAGCCCGGACGATAGATTTAGTCACTGCTTATATATTAAATGATGCTGTTTTATTATTGGTTTCCCCTAACCGTCGTCAGGAACTTATGAAATGGCTAGATCGCTATATTTTCCCAGCGGATCAAGTTAAATTAACTGATGTGACAGCAGAAACAGCGATATTAAGCCTCATTGGACCCCAAAGTCATGGTGTTGTTGAAAAATTGGGCGCTGGTGATTTAATTGGTCAACCAAATGGTAATCACATTTTGGTGGGTGGGGTAATAGTTGCAGTGGGTAGCGGCTTGGCTGCACCTGGATATACACTGATTTTACCCCGCGCTGAAAAACAAACATGGTGGGAGAAGATACGGTCATTGGGGGCTGGGGAATTGAGCGATCGCGCTTGGGAAATGTTACGAATATTACAAGGTCGTCCCGCTCCTGACTCGGAACTCACGGATGATTATAACCCCCTGGAAGTTGGCTTATGGCATACAGTTTCCTTTAATAAAGGTTGTTATATCGGTCAAGAAACCATTGCCAGACTTAATACATACAAAGGTGTAAAACAATACCTTTGGGGAATTCGTCTCAGTGCTGCGGCTGCATCAGGAACAGTAATCACCATTGGCGAAGAAAAAGTAGGTAAACTTACTAGCTATACAACCACTCCTGATGGTCATTTTGGACTAGGTTACATCAGGAGTAAAGCTGGTGGAGTTGGCTTAAAAGTGCAAGTTGGAGAAGCAGCAGGAGAAATAATTGCTATTCCCTTTGTCTCCCACGAATATCCATCAAGTAATGTCTAAATTGTCCATTACCCATTTCCTCTACCCGGACATAATTCATCTATCCAAGACGGCAAAATATTACCATGAGTAGGTAAAATCCGGGTAATGTTTGGGGTGGGGACTCCCGTAGTTATCAATTGTTTATCTATTTGTTCCCTTCCCAATCCTACAGGTAGCTTAACTGAAGAATGATGATGAATCGGTGTAGCAACTGCAACCACAGAAATACCTGTGGTCATTTTCAATAACACCTGTTTGTGTTCTTTGGGTACAGGTGCATCTGTCAAGGCTATATGAGCTGGAGAGGTGCTAACAATCTGATTTTTGTCCGTAGAATGCTGGGATTTTAATAAGTTTAATTCCTGTTCAGGATTGAAGTGCAAACATAAGGCCGAAATTATTTTATCAGGATCATTGTTTAAATCCAAAATGAAAGGGAGAATTTTTTTCAACTCTGGTTCTAAGGTAGATAAAGTCGCTAAAATGTAACCTGAAGAAGGCCGGCGAATACCATAATAATCTTTCCAGATTCGCATTTTCACTAGCCAAGAACGATTTTGTTCGTAATAAATCAGCCACTTGTTTTTTAATGATTGACGTAAATGCTGAATATCCATTCATTCCCTCACTTCTTACTGTACCAAATTACAGCATTTATATATTTTCAGTGATCTTTATCCCTGGGGATGAAACCGATAATAAAGCATTTTTTTCACTCTTTTACCACCTAATAAATGTTGTTCCACTAATCTGGGTACTTCTTGGGGTAAAACCCGACAATACCAAACCATTTCGGGTAAAACTAGTACCATTGGACCATTCCCACATTGACCTAAACAGCCACTAGATGTAACTGTCACATTAAGTATAGGTAAAGCGTGTAAAGCCGCTAAAACTTCCCTTGCACCTTGTTTTCTACAAGTACGATGTTGACATACTTTTACACAAATAGGAAGAGGTTGTTCCTGTATTTGGATATTTGATATTAATTCATTCATTTTTATCAACTATATCCTCTTTTTTCCATGATGGATTTACCTCTTAATTACGAAAATAAGTAACCGTAATAATTCTGATTATATCATTTCGATTAGTAATAGCTGCTAACAAATGTTGAGTATCGCCACTATGGGGTGGCGATCGCTAAAAAATCCTCTCAAAAATCCTAATCGATCATCAATCCTTTACTGGCTAACCATTCCCTATTAAATATCCGTGATTGATAGCGAGATCCACTGTCGCATAAGATAGTCACAATAGTATGTCCTGGACCCAATTGTTTAGCCAAAGCTACCGCCGCACCGACATTAATTCCCGTTGAACCACCCATTAATAAACCATCTTTTCTTAATAGTTGATAAACCACACGCAAGGCTTCAGAATCATCAATTTGGATCGCATCATCAATAGGTGCGCCTTCCATATTAGCAGTAATCCGACTATTACCAATACCTTCAGTAATCGAATTACCTTCGATTTTGATTTCCCCAGTTTTGATATAGCTGTATATTCCACTACCCAAAGGATCAGCTACTACGCATTTAACGCTCGGATTTTGTTCTTTGAGATACATTGCTACACCAGCATAAGTACCACCCGTACCAGTGGATGCCACCCAGCCATCTATCTTACCATGAGTTTGTTGCCAAATCTCTCTACCTGTGGTTTCATAATGGGCAACACGATTGGCTAAATTATCAAATTGATTAGCCCAAATGGCGTTTTCCATTTCTGCCGCAATTCTACCAGATAGTTTGACGTAATTATTCGGATCTTTGTAAGGTACAGCAGGAACAGGACGAACTTCCGCACCCAGGGTAGTTAAAGCATCTATTTTTTCTTGGGATTGGGTATTGGGGATAAAAATCAAGCATTTATAACCTTTGACGTTGCAGATATGCGCCAGCCCTATTCCCGTATTTCCCGCTGTTCCTTCTACTACTGTACCTCCGGGCTTGAGGAGTCCCTTTTTTTCTGCATCTTCGATAATATACAGCGCAGCCCGATCTTTTACAGAACCACCAGGGTTCAGAAACTCGGCTTTAGCCAAGATTTCACAACCTGTTTCTTCGCTAAAACTGTTTAAACGAATTAATGGGGTGTTACCAATTGTACCAACAAATCCATTTTTGATATCCATTTTGTATCTACCTGAGTTTTTCCCGATCTACTTGTAGCAGCGCTAGTTCCCTCCGGGACGCTTCGCGAACGCTATCAAATTTTGTTTTTGTTTCGCGCAGATTCGCTAAGGAGCAAAGACGCAAAGGAAGAAATACATTAAAATTGTTATAATCTCAATTTTAGTGTGATCTTCTTACAGACAATTTCCGAAAAGCAAGTACAAAAGATTGAATCTAAATTCAATTCAGCAATCTTAATATTGCTCGGTTTATTTCTGTATGTCAGTTATCATACAATATATTAAATGATGTCATAAATGAGGTAGACATTAATGGAAGTTAAACACCCTCTAAAACATTGGTAAAAAAATGGCATCCTGATTTATTTGTGAATAAACCACAAATGCAAAAACAATTGCAAGAGAAAATGAGGTTAGTTAATCAAGGGTACAATATTTTAAATGATCATCATAGTTAAAACGGATCTTAATTCAGGAGTAGAGAATATTCAACATTCTCTTACCAGGGATAGTAATCCGAAATCACATTTAGAGATATTATTTGCTTGTGCTTGAAAAATTTAACAAGCCATGCACCATCCTTTATTGCTGATTTTCGTTAAAATCACGATTTTTTCTTTGATGTTAGCCATAGGATGCAATCTTTGTTTTGAAGAAATGCTTTCTCTGTGGCGAAAACCTGCTTTACTATTCCGGGCGCTTTTAGCCGTTGTGGTGCTGGTTCCTTTAGTGGTTATTGTCCTGCTAAAACTGTTTAACTTACCCCCCGAAGTAATCACAGGATTAGCCTTGTTAGCGGCTTCTCCAGGTGCGCCTCTGACCACAAAGCGATCGCAAATGGCTGGATGTTGGTATTCCCACTATCGTTAGAGCGTTTTCCAATATTGGTAATACGTTATGCCAATAAGGTTTGATCAATTCAAGTCAAAAGTCAAAACGAAGACAGTATAGGCTTTTTAACGATTTAGAATGGTTGGTTTATTTACGCCGTGTTGTACTAGTTTTGGTTCTCAATCCCAAGCTGGTAGTATCTTTGTGTCCAGAATGTTAACTGTTGTTACTACCCTCCGTTCTCAACATCGGAATGTTTTGGAGTTCATGACTTCAGCTATCAGTGCTGCGCGTGGGAGTCAACCTTCTCCTTCTCTACTTCCACAAGTTCCAGCACCTAAGTAAGTTATAAATACTGCTGTGTTTTGCGTAGTTATTCATTTGTACTCCAGATGGATTAGCAAGTGATTTTCATAGCTGTAATTACTTCACACATTCTATTTCACGGTATTTGAGTCACCAATTACCCCTGTGAACCGCTACCATCACTAGTACACTGCGGCGTAAGTGAAGCAACCATTCTAAATCGTTACAAAGCCTATACTGTCTTAGTTTTGACTTTTGACTTCCGCTCTGCGGTACTAGGTATATTTTTCGTATTTTAGAAGATAAATATAGAAATATCCACTCTTTTTTTGGACAAAAATTCCTTAAAAATAGGATTGGAGGGATTGAATCAGATGATTAAGCAAAGTAGTCTTAGCAGTATTGATAAAAAAATGATCACCATCTATCATTCTTAATGAAAAAGGGGCGACAGTTTGTTTTTCCCATGCAGCAATGGCAGTAGAACTAACTCTTGGGTCTTGTAACCCACCAAAAGCAGTAATAGGACAATCTAAGGGAGGTTGGGGAGTATAAATATAGGATTCTAAAACTGTAAAATCAGCGCGGATAATCGGCAGAAATATCTGCATCAAGTCGGCATTTTCTAGCACTTCTTGGGGAGTTCCATTCAATTGAGATATTTTGACCAAAAAATCGGTATCTGGTAATTGAGAAATTGGCGGTTTTTCCGCAGATAATTGTGGGGCTTGATGAGCAGCAACAAAAAGATGTAAAGGGTGAAAATTATATTTAGAACGCAGTAGCCTAATTAGCTCAAAACTAATTAATGAACCTATACTGTAACCCATAAAAGCATAGGGTTTATCTAGATAGGGGATGATATTAGTGGCTATTGCTTGAACTAAAGGTTGAATTTTTGTATATGGAGGTGATTTGATTTGTTTACCTCTTCCGGGAATTTCTATGGGGCATAATTCAATAGTTGCTGGTAAATCATCAGCCCATGTCCGAAAAATCGTAGCACTACCACCGGCATAAGCAAAGCAAAATAGGCGTATTTTGGCGTGGGGATTGGGTTGAGGGCAAGTTATCCAATTTGTGAAGGTAGTTTTAGTGGTCATAATGGGGTTTTTATGGGGTTAATTGACTTCTCTTAATTTTCAAATACACCAGTCTCAACAATAGCTTTGCATAATTTATCAATTACGGGAACTGACACACTATTTCCAATTAGTTTCATCCATCTTGGTCTTGACTCTGGTAATTTAAAATCTTGAGGAAATCCCTGTATTAAACAAGCCTCGCTTTTAGTAATTTTTCTAAATTCTCTTGATTCGTAAACTTCTTTGATGAATTTGTTTTTAAAATCATGATGATTTAGTGCTTCAATTGTCTTTAAAGTTATAAAATCATTTGTGTCACTGGCAACTAGAGTTGGAAAAATATCAGAACTTGGTAAAAATATCCGACTGACACCAAATAATCCTGTGCTTATTTTAGTGTTTTTAAAATCATAGCGAATTTCAGCACACTCAATAATATTTTTTTCTTGAAGAGACTCAATTGTTTTTTTAATTGACATCTTTTCTAATTTAAACACTCTTTGAATTTTCAACCTATCAACAATTATTTCTGCATTATTTGTGAATGAAAGTAAAATTTGTTCATCTTTTGTCAAATCTTTAATATTATACTTTTTGATAATAAAACGATATTGTTCAGATTTTAAGATTTCTAATTGCACCAGTTCATCAATTTCTGTTTGTTTAATTGACGAATCTAGTCCTTGAAAATGTTCTAATGATAATGGATTTCCGTCTAATTCTCCATAATTGCTTTTTCGTCTATTTTTAAGTAATAACAAACAAATATCTTTCTGTCGTTGAGTAGTTTCAATAATGTCCCATGAATGTATTGTTGTATGACCATTTCTCAAGTCGTTAAATAAAAAGTAATCGTTGAATCCATTGGTACTTGAAAGACTCATCCTTTTAGATTCAACAATATTGCCAAATATGTCTTTCTCAACAATCTGATTATCTATTTGTTGTTGTGGTAGAATACCTAATATATCGCCAAGTTTTAGTTTTTTATCTGTTGATTTTGGTAAACTGAATTTTTGTAAATACTCTTTTTTCTTAAATCCAATTATGTATAGGCGAATCCTATTTTGTGGCACGCCATAATCAAATGAGTTAATCACAAAATAGTTGGCATGATATCCGGCTTGTTCAATTCTCTGTAAAACATAAGATAAAGCTTTTTTATTACGGGGGTCAACCAACCCTTTGACATTCTCAAAAATAAATGCTTTTGGCTTGGATTGTTGAAGTAAATAAATTGTATCGTTCCATAACTGACCTCTATCATCATCAAAACCTAGATTTTTACCTGCAATTGACCAACTTTGACAAGGAACTCCAGCCGTTAACAAATCATGAGGTGGTAATTCTTTAATTTTGGTAATATCTCCTAAGTTAGAACTAGGATCAATTTGAAAGTTCTCGCAATATGTATTGATTGCGTCTTTATTTATTTCACTAAAACCTAGACACTGACCACCATTATTGCTTAATGCCATTTTAAATCCGCCAATTCCAGCAAAAAGGTCAATAAAAGTAAATTGTATATTCTGCATTTTACATCTCTTATTTAAGTCAATTATTTTAAACCCCCTTCTTCAAAATCTTGAGGAGGTTCAATTCCTAAAAATCCTCGTCTTTGTAATTTTTACCTAATACTTGAATTTCTTTAGTTAATGGTTTGATGATGGATTTGTAAATCTCTGTCTAGTGACCAGATAAATACTTCACTCATGGGGAAGCGTGTACACAGTTTATTAAATTCCTCAATAATGCTGAGATCACCAAAACTTGTTCCTTCTTGTTTGTCAGGAGCTTTATTTTTGCCTGCTAGATCCGGAAATTGGTCAATCCAAACTAATATCTCTGTTGTATCTGGAAATGCTGTAGTCCGCCAAGGTGCTTTTCCTGTGAATGCAGCCTTTACTTGTTCAACAAAATGGATAGCTGTTTTCCTTCGTATTGTACCGTCACCATTCTGGGCAATGTGGTTGCCTGTTTCCAGTATCGTTGCCATAGGTAACAGAAAAGTACAGCCTAACTCAATATACTCCTTAAAATTTTGCATCACTGATTCCCTATCCTCATTACAGCGGGGAACATTAAGTATATTGAGGAATACGCTGGTATCTATTAGGCAAATACTACTCATGACTGTACTCCTGCAAGCGAGACAACCAGGCCAGGGCTTGCTGTTTTCTGTCTTCTGGTGTGTGTGGTGACTTGACAAACCTATCTACTATTCCCGCAGTTACTAGGTGTCCCAGTGGTCCTTGAGATATTAAACTCGGAAAATCATCCATATCCCTAAGTCTAACAAGGCGGCTATTCCCTTGATTCCCTTCCTCTGGATCTCGAAAACAAAAAACTACATCATTTAAAGCAGCATCAGGTAAGGCATCCATTAAAGCTGGGTTATGGGTAGAAAGCAACACTCGCAATTTACGCTGTTCAGCAATATCTCTGATGCTGGCCAGTAGATGTTTAGCACGGTTGGGATGAACGCCGTTGTCAATTTCCTCAATGACTACTAAACTTCCTTCGGTAGCCGATAGCATAATTGCTGCGATCGCTAACACTCGTAATGTACCATCTGATAATAATGCAGCATCACAATAGCGAGGTTGATCACCAAAAGTTTCTCTTAGTTGCACCATAACTTCATCCCTGGGACCAGTCAGGAAATTTAGTCCATCTATAGCCTGTTCTGGTAAACTCTGGATGAAATTGAGAATTATCTGTTGATTTTCAGGCTGGTTTTCCCATAAACAATATAAAACGCTAGAAAGATTTTTACCATCTTCATATAATCTTTTATCAGACTTAAAGCTATATTCACGCATCCTGTCAGGAACAGGATCTAAAAATAAGATATTATTCAAAACTCGTTGATATTCGCCGGCAATCTCAGGAATTATCTTTTGGGACTTTTCATATTTGATATCAAACCGCGCAGGGCTATCTAATTGCACGAATATGGCCATTTGATCACTACAAGTTATTCTTGGCTTGTTTTGACCCCTTGTAAAGTTGTTATAAGCCACACTAACATCAGTATTTATTCCCTGGGAAGGTTGATCTAATTCATACAAGGGAACTGTATTGATTGAGTCAGTAATTCGTTCACTACTGATGTGTAGTTCTCCATCACGCACGTTCAGAGTTATATTTAATTCATTCCATTCAGGTAAATCTAATCGGCAACCGATGGTAAAACTTGACTGCCCATGATAGCATAAATCATTTACTCTACCACGCACCACTGCCTCGGCACTATTCACAGCATATTGAATACTAGAAAGTTTTTGCCCTTGTGCAAGCCATGACAAAAAGCGCAAACCTTCCAAAGCGTTACTTTTACCTGCGGCGTTTGCACCTATTAAAACAGTCAAAGACCCCAAAGGTAAGTGGCCTGTGCTGTAACTTTTAAAATTAGCGAAGGTAAATTCGATTAGCATGAGACAACAACCTATTATTCACAGAATAAATCCTATATGCAAACAATTGATCAAAAGTCAACTAAAAAAGCATGGTCTAGAGCCATATCTCAACCAGCAACAGAATTTCCTGCCACTCAATTACCTATTCTCGCAGGTACAATCCCCCCTGGTTTACGGGGTACACTGTACCGGAATGGACCAGCACGACTAGAACGAAATGGTATCCGGGTGGGACATTGGTTTGATGGAGATGGGGCAATTCTCGCGGTTAATTTTACCAATGCAGAAACATTTGCAGTTTATCGCTATGTGCAAACCACAGGTTATCAAGAAGAAACGGTTGCGGGTAAATTGCTTTATGGTAATTATGGCATGACTGCACCAGGAATTATCTGGAATCAATGGATAAAACCTGTAAAAAATGCGGCGAATACTTCCGTTTTAGCATTACCTAATAAACTTTTGGCATTGTGGGAAGGTGGTAAACCTTATGCTTTAGATTTGCAAACTTTAGAAACTTGTGGTGAAGATGATTTAGGCAGTTTAACCAAGGAATTAAGTTATTCTGCCCATTATAAGCGGGATGCAAATACAGGGGAAATTTTTAATTTTGGTGTGACTCCTGGATTAAACGCCACACTTAATGTTTATAAAAGTGACTCTAGGGGCAAAATTATCCGCACAGGAACATATCAATTAGAAGGAGTACCATTAATACATGATTTTGTTTTAGCAGGACAGTATCTAATCTTTTTTATTTCCCCAGTGAGGTTAAATCTTTGGCCTGTTTTAGTCGGAACAAGTAATTATAGTGATTCTCTAGAATGGCATCCTGAATTGGGAACTCAGATGATAGTTTTTGACAGAGAAAGTTTATCTTTAGTCAGTCAGGGAGAGACCGAACCTTGGTTTCAGTGGCATTTTGCTAATGGTTATGTAGATAATAGTGGTGCGGTAATTGTAGATATTGCCCGTTATGAAGATTTTCAAACTAATCAATATTTACGGGAAGTAGCTACAGGGGAAACTCATACAATTGCCAATAGTACATTTTCACAAGTTCAACTTAATCCTCTAACTGGAAAAGTAATTAAAATTGAACAACTTTCAAATCAACATTGTGAGTTTCCTAGTGTTCCTCCACAAAATACAGGTCAATTTTCTCGTTATACCTATATGTCAGGATTCCAACCAGGGACAAATGTTGGACAGGAACTTTTAAATAGTATTGCTGGTTTTGATCACCAAACTGGAACTTTAACGCAAACAAATATAGGAGAAAATTGCTATCCCTCCGAACCTATCTATGTACAAAATCAGCAAAACTCTGAGCAGGGTTGGCTACTAACTGTGGTTTATGATGGGAATACTCATAGTAGCGAAGTTTGGGTATTTGCCAGTGATAGATTAAATGAAGAACCTCTTTGTAAACTGGGATTACCCAGCGTTATTCCCCACAGTTTCCACGGGACATGGAAACCTGCTTAAAAAAGGCCCATAATCAACCTAGGGATGGGGAAGTCCCACCCTTATACTGTCCTCCTAGCTAACCTTCTCCACTCCCGCTAAATCCAAAATCGGTGCAATCAAATCTTCCCGTTTCACCGCCATAATATGCACACCCTGACACAATCCCCGCGCAGTTTGTACTTGTTCGGCGGCAATTTTCATGCCTTCTTCGAGGGGATGTTTCGCTTTTGCCAATCTCTGAATAATTTGTTCAGGAATATTTACACCGGGAACAGCTTTATTAATAAACTGGGCATTTTTTGCTGATTTCAAGAGAAAAATTCCTGCCAAAATTGGTTTATTGTAACCACAGGCAATTTTATTCATGAACTTTTCTAATATTTCAAAATCAGTAATTAATTGACTTTGAAAAAATTGCGCCCCGGCTGCTATTTTCTTTTCAAACCGACTTTGCAAACCTGACCAACTCTTCGATTGAGGATCTACTGCTGCACCCGCAAATAAGTCTAATGCACCATCAGTGAGGGGTTTTTCATTAAAATCAAAACCCTGATTCATGTTTCTAATTAACTGCAATAATCGTACAGCTTCCAAATCAAAAACGGCTTTTGCTTGAGGATGATCACCCGCTTTTACAGGGTCGCCAGTTAAAGCTAAGATGTTGCGGATACCCAAAGCATGAGCGCCCATTAAATCTGCTTGTAATCCAATTCTATTGCGATCGCGGCAAGCAAATTGACAAATCGGCTCAATGCCATTTTGCAATAAAATCACCGAGGCTACCAAGGAAGACATCCGCATGACGGCACGGCTACCATCAGTAATATTGACAGCATGAACCCTTCCCTTAAGAGTCGCTGCCATTTCGATGGTATGGGTAGGATCTCCGCCCTTGGGAGGTGCAACTTCGGCGGTAATTAAAAAGTCACCCTTTTGGGCGGCTGTGCGGAAGTTGTTAAAAGCACTAAAACTATGGGTATCCGGCATAATGTGATTTAGTTCGATTTTCTAATAGGGTAAAACAAATTACACCTAAAAGCCTAAACCTTAAAGAGGAACTGTGAAACCCAAAGCAGCTTTCACATCTGCTAGAGTAGAGTTAGCGATCGCTCTGGCTTTCTCCCCACCATCCCGCAACACTGACTCTAAATAACCCTGATCCGCCATTACCTCCTGATATTTATCTTGAATCGGCTTTAAAGCATAAATCGCCGTTTCTGTCAATAAAGGTTTGAACTGTCCCCAACCCATATCTGCACATTCAACCGCTACCTCTTCCTTGGTTTTTCCAGCCAGCAGCGTATACAGGGTCAATAAATTATGGCATTCTGGGCGTTCTGAATCATCAAAGGTTAAACCTCTCACCAAATCAGTTTTACAGCGTTTAATCTTCTTCGTAATCTCCTCTGGTGAGTCTAAAATATTAATCCGACTCAACTCGGAAGGATCTGATTTTGACATTTTTCTTGTCCCATCTGTCAAACTCATCACCCTTGCACCTTCCTTTCTAATCAAAGGATCTGGTAATTTTAATACAGGTGCTTTCTTGGCAAATTGGTGATTAAACCGATTAACAATATCCCGTGTTAGTTCTAAATGTTGCTTTTGGTCTTCACCCACTGGCACTTTATCAGCTTGATAAAGGAGAATATCCGCCGCCATGAGTACGGGATAATCTAACAAACCAACACCGACATTTTCCCCTTGTTTAACGGCTTTTTCCTTAAACTGAATCATATCTTGCAACCAGTTCAGGGGGGTAATGCAATTTAGCAACCAAGTAAGTTCACTGTGTGCGGAAACGTGGGACTGAACAAAGATGTGAGAATGTTGTAAATCAATACCACAAGCTAAATATAAAGCAGCAATCTTGTAAGTATCAGCCGCTAAAGTGGCGGGATTATGCGGTACAGTGATAGCGTGTAAATCTACCACACAAAAGAAATTTTCATACTGGTCTTGAATTTCTACCCAGTTGCGAATCGCACCTAAATAGTTACCTAAGTGTAAGTTACCAGTTGGTTGAACTCCCGACAAGACGCGCTGCTTACCCATAATTATCCGTTAGTTATCTCCTCTTCCCCGCTTTGTAAATGGGGCGGTTACAAGACTTATTTTAGTAGTCATTGGCAGTGATTGGGGATTAGTGATCAGGTTATTAAAAGTATCTTTCGTCTTTTTCCGACTTTTACCAGGAGTTTCTACAATTACCAGGTAAGCGGAAAACTCAGTTATGGAACTAAATAAGTAGGATCAATTTGGAAAAAAACAGCTAAATCTTGAATTTGTTTTTCTGTTAATTGGCGTTTACCATTAAAAATATCTAAAACTATTGATTCACTTTCTAAGATGGAAATTAAATCTTTTGGTTGCAGATTAGATTCTTCTAACAAGGCTTGAAGGAGTGCAATACCTGTTAAGTTAGGTATTATTTCATGTTGTTTTTCATAATCATAAACAAGAGTACCAAGAACCTTAAGATAGTCTCGATCATCTTGTGTAATATTTCCTTGATCCAAAATAGAATTAATTTGATTTTGGGTAGCAATTAATTCATCTTCATTGGTAATTGGTCGGGGAGGAAATGTGGTAATTAGTTTTATATAGTAGTTACTAGGAATTTTTAAACCACTCGTCATTTTTCCAATTCTCCTTATCGTATTCAGCATGAGTGAGTACAGCACGTATAAATAAGAGTTGATACTCATAATCTATATAGGTTATCAAGCGATAAGTAGGTTGGCGTTGAAAATTGTCGTTATGGCAAGGCAAAAGGCAAGAGTGAAGAGGGTTTGGGCGATTTTACGTTTCTTTACACAGTTTGGTTTTATTGTGTTCACCTACTTAATGATTACCTTTGATATTAAAAACAGTGAAGTTACCAACTAAATCTGCTGATGGAAAAATTTGTCTGATATCATTAAACTTTTCCAACTGAGAATCAGATATACGTTGATACCATAGTAAAAGTCCTGATTCCGCTGGGGAGTGCTTTTCCCAAAAGTCCCTAAGTATTTTTTTGCTAATAACACGCATCAAGTTAGGAAAATAATATTATAGCTATTTTCAAGTAAATTTACCACATATTTTGTCTCAGATTTCAGATGCAAGTAAATTTTGTTTACTGAACTGTAATTTATCCCTACTTCATCTATTTCTTTTCTTAAATATAAAACTAAAAGAATCTGTACCTCCAGAGAGATAAAAACCAACTAACCCAGCTTTTATAGTTCAAATTAAATAGGTTTTGATCAAAAACAACTCAGGGAAATACACTTAATGAAAGCTTTATTAATCTGGCCGATAATGCCTAATTCTTTTTGGTCTTATCAGGAAACCATTGATTTAGCTGGGTTACGATCTACGAATCCCCCATTAGGGTTAATCACGGTTGCAGCAATGTTACCAAGTGATTGGGAATTCAGATTGAGCGATCGCAATGTCCGTCTAGAAACAGATGCAGATTGGGAATGGTGCGATCTAGTCATCATCTCTGCAATGATCATTCAACAACAGGATTTTGGTGAATTAATTAGAAAAGGTAAAAAGTTAGGTAAAAAAGTGGCAGTGGGGGGACCATTTGCCACATCTGTACCAGAATTTGTAATCGAAGCCGGCGCAGATTATTTAATTTTAGATGAAGGGGAAATCACAATTCCCATGTTTGTCGAGGCTTTAGAAAAGGGAGAAGAAAAAGGGATTTTTCGCGCTACAGAAAAACCCGATGTCACCACAACCCCCTTACCTCGATTTGATTTATTAGACTTAAATGCTTATATCGCCATGACGGTGCAATTTTCCCGGGGTTGTCCATTCCAATGTGAATTTTGCGATATTATTACCCTTTTTGGTCGCAAACCCCGCACCAAAACCCCAGAACAAATTCTCGCCGAATTAGATGCTTTATATCAAATGGGTTGGTGGCGTTATGTATTCATAGTTGATGATAACTTTATTGGCAATAAACGCAATGCTAAGGTATTTTTAAGAGCATTAATTCCTTGGATGGAAGAACGTAATTATCCTTTTGCATTATTAACAGAAGCTTCTTTAAATTTAGCAGAAGATGACGAATTACTAGAACTAATGGTAAAAGCTGGTTTTGTGCAGGTGTTTATGGGAATTGAAACTCCTGATGTAGATAGTTTAGTCGGAATTAACAAACCACAAAATACCCGCAATTCCTTAGTTGAATCTTGTCATAAAATTACTAAAGCCGGATTACAAATTATGTCTGGTTTTATCTTAGGATTTGATGGTGAAAAACCAGGTGCAGGTAAACGGATTCAAGAATTTGTGGAAGCAACTTGTATTCCCCAAGCTCATCTTAACTTATTGCAAGCTTTACCCAATACAGCCATGTGGACTCGCTTGCAAACAGAAGGACGGTTAAGGGATGGTTTAGGTGAATTTGTGGGTTCTCAAAAAGCCTTAATGAATTTTGTTCCTACTCGGCCAATGTCGGAAATTGCTGAGGAATTTATTGATGCTTTTTGGAATTTATATGAACCCATGCCATACCTAAAACGGACTTTTCGCCATTTTATGATGATGGAAGGTTGGCGAGCTAAATATGAAAGAACTTTAACAAAACCAGAGTTTCAATTTTTAATGTCTATTTGTTGGCGACAGGGATTTTTACGTTCTACAAGGTTTGTTTTTTGGTGGCAATTAATAGTAATGGCATGGCGTAAATCTCATCTATTATATGATTATTTAATTGCTTTGGGTACAGGTGAACATTTTTTCAAGTTCCGTCATGAAGTCAAGGCAGAAATAGAATCAGAATTAGCAGAATTTCAGCAATATAAACAAGAACAAGAAGTAAGAAGTTTGCAGTTAGAAACTGTGAGTAAGTAATGGAATAGAATTAATTACATAACCGATTTTTCTATTCCCTATTCTCTTGCCATAACGACAATCTTTAACACCAACCTACTGATCAGATTTTCTCGTTACACTTCCTGTATAATCTCTGTAACTAAAAAAAGTTTGGTTGTTACAGATTTTCTCGTTACACTTCCTGTATAATCTCTGTAACTAAAAAAAGTTTGGTTGTTACTCCGATGTTGGTAGTGGTATAAAGGATGTTTTTATGGCACGAGATCAGGCTGATCAGGAAGCAGCGCAGCGTATTGAGAAGGCACGGCTAGAGGGAGCAAGAGAACTCGATCTCAGTAGTATGGAACTTACTGAGATTCCAGAAGAGATCGCTTCCCTGACTCAGTTACAAGGGCTTGACCTCCGCAACAACCAACTGACAGCCATCCCAGATGCGATCGCTTCCCTGACTCAGTTACAAGAGCTTTACCTCAGCAATAACCAACTGACAGCCATCCCAGATG
>NZ_JAQMSE010000063.1:0-2792 GCF_028330045.1 Aphanizomenon sp. CS-733/32 | reverse complement strand
GGGCTGAAGCCCTGACTACGGATTTTAACATATTTTAACATAGTAGTTAGGACTTTAGTCCTGATCTTATCCGTAGTAATTAGGACAGGGCTGAAGCCCTGACTACGGATTTTAACATAGTATAGCCATAGCCAGGTTAATCAGGACGCTGCTTTAACCACTTTTGCCGGGCAGTCTTCACTATCAAGTCTGGTTATTATGGTTTATGTCTCAATCTTGATGGCTACAGCTATAATTGAAGAGGCTGGGTGTCAGTTAGTTTACTTACCGCCTTATTCACCTGATCTCAACCGAATTGAAAAGTGTTGGGCTACTTTGAAAAGTAGGATTCCCAAGCTTTTATCCACATCAGACAATTTACGTGATGCAATGGAAATCGTTATCAAGCAAGCAGCGTCCTAATTAACTTGGCTACAGCTATATTTGATGAAGCTACACTTCAGATTTTGAATAGTTATCGGTGTCCAGATGTGTCTGGACTTTGGTAATTGTGGGTAAGTTTTATGGGACGGTCGAGAGCCTGTTTTTCAAAGCTATCTCTATTTTTCTGTTCAGAAAAAGGTAAAAGCTGCCAATTTAAAAAATGTAAAACCGGCAAATTTATTTGATCAGGAAAATGGCTTTCGATCATTAATTTAGGGGACCGCATCAGATAATCTGATCTATATGAAGTAACATCATCATCCCAGGTTGTATCAACAAATTGCCAATTCCCTTCAATCTCAACTGCATTCCAGGCGTGACCTGTCAAACTATCTTTAGGCTTAATCAGTTTTTTCCAAGAAGGAATTGAATCTTGGATTAGTTCTAGACGAACTCTTCCTTCAATGTAAACAACATTGGCATCAATTTGTCTGGCTAATGCCTCGAAAAGACGTGCATATCCTTCGCAAACTGCTTTGCGAGTGTCAAAAACTGTTTGTGGGTCTTGGGGATGTCTTATGCCTTTATTCCAAGCTTCTTCATCATAAGTAAGCCAATTAATCACAAAGTCATGTACAGCTTTAATTCTTAAATAGGAATCTGGCTCATTTTCAACAATATACTTAGCCACTGATTGGATGTTTTTTTCCGCATTAGATGGCATATTAGCAATAAGTGGATGAATCGTTGTATAATTCTTCTGGAGCAAGGTTGTATTTATTTGATGAGGTTTGGGTCTGTGTATTAGATAACTGACTAAATTACCCCATCCATAGGGATTAGTATAGTGAATCAAAACTATTAATACTGAAATACCCGTTAACTTTTTATGTTTTAGATTTTTCCAGTAACTAAACTTGTCAAGTTGTAATGATTGACAATACTTTCTGAATGATGGATGTTTAATGGTACGAAAAATAATGACAACTGCCAAAATTAATATGACGGTTGTTATTAAGTTCGGAATCATGCTGGTAGTTAAATGGGCTGTTGTGAGGATTATTTTTCCTTGCAGCCATAAGTAGATAAACCATATAATTAAGAACAGAGTTAGTAAACTAACTCCGATTATTAGGGCTATTTGTTTTTTCTTTCGCTGCTTACGTTTACGGACTTCTTGACGAAAAAGTTCTGCAAAATTTTTACGCATAAAACTCTCCCTGATCTCTAAAATGTGCTTTGATTACTATAGGCGGGCTGAATGTGTTGATAAAACTCCCCCGCAGTGAAATACCCTCAATTATTTATTTTCAGATGGGGTATTTTGTAGTTGTTTTAATTTTAATTCTGCTTCATAAATTTGGCTTTGAACTAACTGAAGTTGCCCTTGAGCCAGATTTTTTTGTATTTCCAATAATTCTGTTTCTTTGATAATTTTTTGCATTCTGATTTTATGTGAATTAGTTCTACCAGGCTGAAAAATGAATCCTATATACACAGTAACATTGTTAGCATCAAGAGTATTCACACCAGCAGAAATGTTGAATCCAAAATCGTTTTCGGTATTCACTGGAGTATCAATGGAATGATTCAGGGGATATATATTGGGAAAGTTAAATTCATTAACATTACTATTTTGATTGGGAGTCTGAAAAATATTATTATACTCCCCTGTTACTTGAGAATTACTATTATTACTTTGTTGGGAAGACTGAGATAAGACAGGTTTATTAACCAGCAATTCTGATATTAATAGATAACAAATACTACAAGTCAATAAATAAAAATTTTTCATGAACATCATTTTACCCCTGATATTGACAAAAAATGACAAACTACAGATATTATCCTTCAAAACTTTTAGCTCAAAACTTCTAAATATTTAACCATGAATCATTCATTCTCATCATCAAGAATGATATTGTTTTCATCTACATAAATAACCAAGATTTGTTTAATATTTTTACTGCCTCCACTCGACTGAGAAAGCTGTATATTTGGTCCTAGTAACTCTACTTGAAAAGGAAATCCGGTAGATTTGTAAACACCAGCAATTTCTAGAATATTTTTACCTTTCTTTAAGATATTTGCAAGAGGAATCTGAGTGTTGTTAGCTACTATCTTTTTAATATTTCTGCCATTGAGCTTAATATTTCCTACAAAGCCATTAGCAGCACTTATTTTGAGAAAGTTGTTTTCTTTGAGATCATTGAGAGTTAAATTAATGATGCTTTCTTGTTTGGTATCTTTTGTTTGATGATAATTTGCAGAAACTAACCTGGGAGATGTAACCCACATTCCGCACCCCAAAATATTACAGAGGGAAATTACGGAGATGAAAATCGAAGGGAGCATCAAAACAAACAGACAAAGTGAAAAAAGGCATTTGAGAAACAGTAAATCACCAAAAATGTCATCAAAATCTATTC
>NZ_JAQMSE010000062.1:0-9931 GCF_028330045.1 Aphanizomenon sp. CS-733/32 | reverse complement strand
TGCAGCCTACAAAACAAAAAACAAATCTCAAAACCAAAGAACCGTGGGGCGCACGGTCTTAAAGCTCAGTTAATGTCCTCATAGAGGAGTCACTGAGAAGCCCACACTCACCTGAAAGGGAGTGTGTGGAGTACGTCACAAAGCAGAATAATTAATTTCTTTGCGCCTTTGCTTCTTTGCGTCTTTGCGCGAAACATTCATTAATATGTAATTCATTGGTCTAAAAATAGCTATCAATGATTATTCTTTTAATGGGCGTTTCTGGCGCTGGTAAAACCACCATTGGTAAACTCTTAGCAGAAACACTAAACTGGGAATTTAGCGACGCTGACAACTTCCACACAGCAACAAACATCGAAAAAATGCGGCTGGGTATTCCTCTGAATGATGCTGATAGAAAGCTTTGGTTAGAAGATTTACAAGCAGCCATCAAAAATTGGCTACAAGAAAGTAAAAATGTAGTTTTGGCTTGTTCAGCACTCAAAACGAGTTATCGTCAAATGCTGATAATTGATAGCTGCATTCAGCTAGTTTACCTGAAGGGGTCTTTTGATGTGATTGAAAACAGGCTAAAAGCCCGACAAAATCACTTTATGACCGAAAAGCTCCTCAAAAGTCAGTTTCATGACCTTGAAGAGCCAGATAATTGTATTTGTGTTGATGTTTCTGAATTGCCTGAAATGATTGTAAAGAAGGTTAGAACGGCTTTAGCAATTTAGGCGAGTTGATGAAATAATATTAATGTCACTAATTTTAGTTGCAAAAAGTTTTTGAGGGCAGATAATGGGAATAAGCAGTCTGGAGTTCTCATGACCCGTAGGGAGAAATTAATTAAGCGGTTTATCAGTCGTCCCAAGGATTTTACCTGGGAGGAGTTGGTTAGCTTGCTTTCTGGGTTTGGTTTTGAGGAAGTCAGCACGGGTAAAACGGGAGGTTCTCGACGACGTTTTCTCAATGATGCGGGAGTGGTTATAACATTACACAAACCTCATCCTCAAAATATTCTTAAAGGATATCAAATTGAACAGATTATTGAGATTCTCCAAGGGGAAGAGTTGCTATGAATGACATGATGCAATATAAGGATTATTTTGGCTCTATTCACTATAGCGATGAAGATAAAATCCTCTATGGACAGGTGGAATATATTCGCAGTTTAATTAGTTTTGAGGGGGAAGATGTCGCTAGTCTGAGGGCTAGTTTTGAGGAAGCAATTGATGATTATTTGACTCTATGTGAGGAAAAAGGGATTGAACCTGAGAAGCCGTTTAAGGGGAGTTTTAATGTGCGCGTAGGTAGCCAACTTCATCGCCAAGCGGTGTTATTTGCTCAACAGCGGGGGGTGAATCTCAATAAGCTGGTGACGGATGCGCTGGAACGTTATATTATGTCCGGGTAATTGGTTACGATATAAAATTTGCAGAGTTGTTATATTCCAAAATATCAGCGTCATTTTTATCGTAAGTGTTCAGGCGGACATGATATTATTTGCAGGGGGAATCCTTGGAAAATGCTTGAAAAATGCCAAATTGTATCAGGAATATCAGCTAATATACTCAACACGGCTTATTCATTTGATCTGTGGGTAAGGGTTTAGCAGTGCTAAACCCCTACAAATCCAGGTTTTTCGTAATTTCGTAAAAGTCCATGTCCGTGTTTAGTATAGTCACTGATATTCCCATTGAATGTGCTATTGGTTAAAGTTGATGGGAAGCGAGAAAAGCATCAACTTCAGCCGCAGTGGGTTGGGATGCGATCGCACCTGGTTTAATAGTAGTTAATGCTCCCACAGCACTGGCATAGGTAACAATCCTTTTGGCTGTTTCTGCATCTTTGAGTCCGTGAATCCCCACCTGTTGTAATTGATGGATAAACCCAGCCAAAAAACTATCTCCTGCACCAGTTGTATCTACTACAGAAATGGAAAACGCCGGCATTTTACCTTCATTTTCCCCTAAACAATAGGCACAACCATGTTCACCGTCTGTCACCAAAACCCCTTCCAAAGAATTGAGCCTATAAGTAATTGCCCCTGGGTCTGTAGTATTAAATAACCATTGTGCTTCTTCTTTGGTTAATTTGAGAAAGTCGCATCGCTTTACCAATGACAGGATTTTGGTCTTAGCTGTCTTTTCATCCTGCCAAAATACTGGTCGCCAATTGACATCGAGAATGATTTTCAGGTCATATTGTTCTGCTAACTCCAAAGCCTGCAAAACAGCTTTTTCACTTTCAGGATAGGCTAGTTCTAAAGTTCCCACCACCAAAAAGTCAGCTTCATTAAAGAGCGCAGTTGGTAACTTTGCAGCTTCGAGGCGGGTATCAGCAAATTCTGAGGTATCATATTTACCAAAACCAGCAAAAGTGCGATCGCCTGCCAAATCCCTAACCACATATACTTGTCTCGTTGGCGCTGTAGAATGACGTTGGACACCAGTTGTATCTACACCAAGGTCTTCCAATAATTTTATTAGTGCATTCCCTGGTTCATCCTCACCCACAGCCCCTATAAAACCGGCTGAAGTTCCCAATTTTACCAAAGCACAAGCCACATTCGCCGGCGCACCTCCGGGATAGGGAGTCCATGATTGCACTTCTTCTAGCTTAAGTCCCAATTGATCAGCTAAACAGTCAAACAAGACTTCACCAAGACATAAAATAGAGGGATTACTCATTTCATTTTTGATTTTCGATGGGGCATAATCTAAATCTAGTTTGACACTATCGCAGTATGTAAGTAGGGGTTGCTGAATAAGTTGTCTGTGAGGGGAGGTGACAGGGAACAGTGAACAGGGAACAGTTTCAGCCATCTGGATATCCTCAATTTTCTAAATCCGACAAGGAAAAATCCACCTATTTTGAGACTCCATTTGCCAAAATCTGGCACTTAGTTAAAATTAATACTTGTTATCTGTAGCTTTTATGACTACAAACCTAAAATCAAAAGAAAATCTTGATATTAGTATTATTAGCAACATTTAAAACCCTCCGCCTCGGAAAGAATCTTTTAGAATAAGGAATTAAGACTTGAGTACATATACACAAGGGAGGAATGGTAAGTCATGGCTACTAGTGAGTCTGGGACCCGTGTTAGTCTGTCAGACAGAGAACTGCAAATTATAGACTTAGTCGCCACAGGCTTAACTAACCAAGAAATTGCAGTCAAACTGGAAATTAGTAAACGTACGGTTGATAACCACATCAGTAATATTCTCACCAAGACGAAAACTGATAACCGTGTGGCTTTGGTGCGTTGGGCTTTACAATGGGGTAAAGTTTGTTTGAATGATGTTAATTGCTGTCCTCTTCCCATCTGGAATGATGAAAGTAAGTAGGGCTTGCTGATAGCGTAGCTTGGCCTTAGCCATATAAAGCTAAAACCGTTTATTAATAAGGGTCTCACGGATTTTTATCACAAGAAATTGCAGGGTTTTGGCTGATGGTAAGCTGTTGTGCATTTAGTTTGTATAATTCTAGCGGGCAAGATGCCCGCACTACAAAGTTCAAGTAAATTATGGTTATCAAATTTAGCTGCGTAACAGCTTATCTCAAAATTGGTGCATTTTTCTGTGTCGGATTTTGAAAATTGAGGATATCCAGATAGCTGAAACTATTTATTTCCTGTAACCTGTAACCTGTTCCCTGTTCCCTGTTCCCTGTTCCCTGTTCCCTGTAACCTGTAACCTGTTCCCTGCCCTCACAGACAACTTTTTCAGCAAGCCCTAAGCTAGATTTAATATTTACCTGCCTGTAAATACTCGTTCGGCAGGTCCTGTCATGTAAATCCGGTTGTCAACTTCTGACCACTCGATTTCTAGGAGTCCGCCGGGTAATTCTATGGTAGCAGTGCGATCGCATTTATCGTTCAATACACCCGCTACTAAGGAGGCACAAGCACCTGTTCCGCAGGCAAGGGTAATTCCCGCGCCTCTTTCCCAAACGCGCATTTTCAAATAGTTACGATTGACTATTTCAATAAATTCGGTGTTGGTTTTTTTAGGAAATACAGGATGATTTTCAAATTGGGGACCAATGCTTTCTAAATTAATCGCCGCAACATCTTCCACAAAGGTGATACAGTGGGGATTTCCCATGCTGACACAGGTAACATCCCAAGTTTTTCCGGCTACTTCCAAGGGTTGATTAATGACTTGAAACTCACCAGGTGATAAAGTGGTAGGAATTTCTTGTGCTAATAACCGGGGTTCACCCATATCCACTTTAACTTGACCATCATCGGTGAGTTGGGGGGCAATCACACCGGCTAAGGTATGAATATGATATTTATCTTTTGTCCGGGAAATGCCTTCTAGGTCTGTTAAAAATACCGCTAAACAGCGAATCCCATTCCCACACATTTCTGGTTCTGAACCATCGGAGTTAAAAATCCGCATGGTGTAATCAGTGCCATTCTGTCCAGGAAGTGCAAAAATAACACCATCTGCCCCGATGCCAAAATGGCGATCGCACCACTGTACAGCTTCCTCTGGTGTTAATACTGGTGTCAATGAGGAACGGTTATCAATAAGAATAAAATCATTACCGAGTCCGTGATACTTAGTAAATTCGATTGCCATTTTGCCCTAAATGAATTATTCAAGATTCATTCATACTATTAAAAAATTTGTCAGTTGTCAGTTGTTCGTTGTCCGTTGTCAATTACCAGTATAATATATGCCAACCGATCAATTTGATACTTCCCTACCTAGCACTCGTCAAGTCCAGAAGTGCATTAAAGAAAAATTAACGGTCGAATTTAGATTAATGACTGGTGATTTGATTACAGGTCGCATATTTTGGCAGGATCACAATTGTATCTGTATTTTTGATGGTAATAATGAGCAGATTATGGTTTGGAAACAGGCGATCGTCTACATGAAACCATTCAGTGATACAGTAAGTAGGTGAACACAATAAAACCAAACTGTGTAAAGAAAAGTAAAATTCCCCAAACCCTCTTCACTATTGCCTATTGCCTTACCTGAGTTCGGTGTTAGGAGTTTCTCCTTCGGAGACGCTACGCGAACGGAGTCATGATTTTTTCAACGAGATCATCAGGGTTTGAGACTCATGCCGTGCTTTATTCTCAATTTGCAGATAATTTTAAATCCATAGATGCTAAATTTCGGGATGATGATTTCTCAAAAAAATATTCCCACCGGCTACCTCCGCAAAGTTCATCATATCGCTTTCAACGTCGAAAATATGGCAGCATCTCGCCATTTTTATGGTCATATTTTAGGCTTACACGAACTTACAGGGGACGAAATACCGAAAACATTGAGAGAACTTGTCAACGCCGGCAAAGTCGCTAATTTTATCACTCCTGACGGCACAATTATTGACTTATTTGGAGAACCCGAATTATTACCACCAGATCCAGATCCCAGTAAGTCTTTTACAAGAGCATATCATTTAGCTTTTGATATTGATCCAGAATTATTTGACGAAGCATTAGCAGTAATTCAAGAAAATAATTTGGTTATTGCTTATGGACCTGTTTCCCGTCCTACTGGGAGAGGAGTGTATTTTTATGATCCCGATGGATTTATGATTGAAATTCGTTGTGATCCTGATTAAATGAAACAATAGGAAAATTTCATAACTAAAGGCAATATAAAAAGGCAATATAAAAGCAATTGAGGGCGGGGAAACCCCTACGGATTTTGGGATATTTTAAATAAGGCTAAAAATGTGCATTCCCAAACTAAACGAGGTTGGACGTAACAAAGTAAATGTTTTCGAGCTTTTTCTAATTGTTGAATAATTTTTGGTTCATGTATTTGTTGCCAATAGTATTGTTGTAAATAGTCAATTAACCATAATTGTGATTCTGTATCTAATTCTTTATCAATTTTTTTACCTAATTCTAAAGCATGACGGTAAGATGTTGGTGTTTTTTTCACCTGGGCGATAAATTCCCAGGGAATGGTTTGCAATTGTTGGTAGGAGGAAATGGCATTTCCTGGACTACCTGCGGCTATATTTAAAACTTCTGGATGTTGCAAAATTTCGGCATTTCCTGTTTGTGTCAATACCTGAGTCATGGCCGCAGTATTTAACCGATAAAAGGGGACTTTTTGACAACGGGATACTAAAGTTGGTAGCACAGATTCCGGAGAAGGGGCAATTAAAATTAATGTCGCTTTTCCTGGTTCTTCTAAAGTTTTTAACAACGCATTTGCCGCAGATTCCGCCATTGTTTCGGCTTGTTCTAATACTATGACATTTCGCGCTGCTTCTAAGGGTGGACGAGAAAGAAATTGGGTAATTTCTCGAATTTGTTCTAAACGAATGACCGGCGGTGCTTTGCGTTTAACTCCCTTTTCGGCTGCTTCTGCTGGGGTGAGTCTTTGTCCTTGATATTGATAAGTTGGTTCTACCCACAATAAAGCTGGATGATTTCTTTGCTGAATGCGATTGTGTAAAATGGGAATTTGATCAGGTTTTATAGAACTAGAAAAAAGTAATTCTATAAAACATTTTGCTGCTAAACTTCTGCCTACACCATCAGCACCCACAAACATATAAGCTGGTGCAACTCGATGTTGTTTAACGGATTGAGTTAATAATTCTACTGCTTGCTGTTGTCCGATTAATGAAGAGAACATAATTATGAAAACAGGCGTTGCTGTAAAATATCCTGTATATTTTTTTGAACAATATCTTGACTGTTATTACCATCTATTCTCACAATTCGGGATGGATTGGATGCAGCTAATTCTGTATATCCTTGCTGTACCCGACGATGAAAATCCATAGTTTCCTGTTCAATTCTATCCAGTTTAGCTTGTCCCCGTTTGCGCGATAAACCCACCTCCACATCTACATCTAACCAAATAGTTATATCACTTGTTAAACCCCCAGTAGCAATCTGATTCAGATTATTAATTAGACTCATATCTAAACCTCTACCATAACCTTGATAAGCAATGGTAGAATCAGTATAGCGATCGCACAAAATAAATTTACCTGTAGCTAAATTCGGTTTTAATTCCTCTTGAATATGTTGCGCCCTATCCGCAGCATACAATAACAGTTCCGTCACTTCCCCCACCGGCTTACTTGGGGACTTCTCCAATAATAGCACTCGCAAGTCCTTTCCTAACTTGGTCCCCCCCGGTTCACGAGTCAGTAGTACGGAGATATTTAAACTTTCTAGCCACTGAAAACACAGTTGCATCTGGGTAGTTTTACCACATCCTTCTACCCCTTCAAAGACAATTAATTTACCACTCATGTTGTTAAATTTTGTAAATACTGATTTTTAATTATCTTGACGGATTACGCCACCAAGAACGGGTTTAATTTCTCCATTGGAAAATGGATCTGTACCACCTGTCCAATTAAAGTCACTAATGCGAATACTAAAACCGCCTAATTCTAGCACTGGATTATAACGTAGGGTAATACCATAGGTACGACGGCTGTACTCGACTATGTAATCAGTGCTAGTGCTTATACCAGTATCTAGATTAATGGATGTTTGCAAACCTAACTTAAGTGGTCCATAGATTTGCTGAGAAATACCTGCATTCAGGACTTTGTTATCCACTGAACGATCAAAAAGAAAGGGTGATAAACCGCTATTAGTTCCTTGTGAGTAGGTGAGATTAAAGGCGGTATAATTTAAGTAAGGGCGAGAAAAACTGCCAATCTGTCCTACTAAGCCGATAGTCCCAGTTAAAGTGCTTTGGTTATCACTGCTACTATAATAGCTGGTAGTTCCTGTGAGACCTGCGATCGCCTGCAAATACGGTACGATAGGAGTAGGGGTATATTTTAATCCCTCACTAGCTGTAGCTGCCAATGGTTGCCCTTGCCACAAATTGATACTACCACTCAAGGCCACAGTTCCTTGTAAACGACCCAGAGAAATGCGATCGTTTTTTCGTCCTGGTGAGAGTAAATCTTGACGGTCAGTATTTGCATCTATATATTGAGCGCCGCCTTGATAGCTAAGATTAATACTGGTTTTGCCTAAAGGCATAATGGGAGAACTGATGATACCACCGAGACTACTTTGGACAGTTTGATAACCAAGACTACCATTATATAGGCGATCGCGGTAAACAGACTCCAAACTCAATATATAAGGATTAACATTACCCAAATTTTGGCGTAACCGCACACTTCCGCGCAAATTATTTTCTAACTGATTGAAATCAAAACTGGTTAACTCCCCCGCACCCTCCAAAATAGTTTTCGGACTAAAAACAGCATTTAGCCTAGTCTTCACCCCAAATAAACTAGCCACATTCCCGCCATCTTTAAAAGCCCTTTGCAGATAAAATTGGGGTGTAATAGTCCAACGTTTTTGATTAATATTAATCGCTTCAAAATCGCGTTCTACATACAAACCACCTCGTTTACCCGCATCAAAACCAGGAGAAACAATAGTCGGATTGACTTGACGTGGACGACGATCTATTGTCCGACTATTAACAGGCAGAGGAATAACAATGTTCTGATCAAAAACCAACCTTTGACGCTGGGTAGTAATTTTATCTATCAAAGGCGCTTCCCGCGTCACATTTACCTGCTCCGCTCTTAATTCTAATTCCGGTGGTGAAAAAGGATCATTAGTAATTCTCACATCTTGCGCTTGAAAACCTCGCGGATAAAATTCAATCCGTTGAGCTTCAAACCTGAATCGTTTCACTGTCCCCCCAAACTCAGGTACGGGGACATTTCGCACATCTGATTGACCACTAGCACCAAATTGGATACCCCCTGAACTGTTCACACCCGTCAGCGGCTGATTAGCGCGAATGCGATTACTTAACGGCTGGCTAGATACACCTCCTGCTGTAATATCCGTAGGTAGAGTTGGTGAAAAAGCAAAATCTGTACTTGCTGTGGGGACATAAAGTTGACCTTTACCGTTTTCTAAATCCCCATTATCTTGAATAAAATTATAGGTAAACCGTTGTCCTTGGAGTACCTGATTACCTCTAGTTAAAACCACATTACCTTCCCCCACCGCAATCAAATTATCCAAATTAATTTGTAGGGTATCGGCATCAATCACTGCTCCATCAAATCTGACGACAACATTACCATCAGCAGTGACAACTCGCCTTTGCTCATCATACTCCTGGCGATCGGCAATTACTTCCACAACTCTACCTTTCCCCACAGGAATCTTCTCTACTGCCGGTAGTTGAGGTGACGGCGGAAATTCTACATTAGCAGGTGTTGACTCTTGATTTTTGGGCTGGCGAAGCTTAAATTCAATAATATTTTGGACTGGTGCAGCAGGTTTTTTATCGCCAACAGACAGCCGTAATTTCCCCCCCGATTCCTGTAAATTGAGATGACTAGGCTGAGTTGGGGGGATAGATGTTTCCGCTAAAACTGCCGATTCTTCAGGATAGCTAGGTAAAGACTTGGGTGCTAAATTTTCCGGTGGAGATAATAGAGAAAAAGACTTCTCAACAACATTTGCCTGGACTGGGCTGGTATTTGATTGATACTTGTCATCCTGATTTTTACCAACAATTATCAGTTTTCGCTCATCAGTTTTCACCTTGACAATAGGAGCAAAAGCAGCATTATCAACAGGTTTTAAAGATTCAAGACTTGGAGGTAGCTGAGGCGGTAATACTGGATGAAACATATTTTCAAGCTGACCAGAAAGCAAAAAATAGCCGGAAGGTTAAATCACATCTTAGCCTGTTTCTACCTTCCAGCCACTAGAGTTAAGTTATTGGCTATTTATTCTGCATCCCGACGACCAGGGTTACGGGCTGGGTCATTAGACAAAAACCCGAATATGAAAATGCTAACAAACAAACCGACGACAATATAAACAGCGATTTTTAAACTCAACATAGAACTAACTCCCAGATGTTTGCCAAATAGTAATTAACTTATCTTACCCATATCTTGTTCCTTTTGCGAAGGAATAGGAAGAGGCAGGGGGCAGGGG
>NZ_JAQMSE010000061.1:0-10951 GCF_028330045.1 Aphanizomenon sp. CS-733/32 | reverse complement strand
CCAAATGTGGTTTTAGTGTGTCTCGTAATAAGTTAATCTGGTTCATAGGGGTTTCTTTGATTGTGTGGTAACTTTCTATGAAACCCTTTCTCTGTTTCCTTTGCAAGCTTTTTCTCTATTTTTTGTCCTGTACAGAGATTTATTAAACATCAACTTTATAATTCAGTTCATGTTCATCCCCTGGTAGTCCTCGAAAACCCCAGTTATGCTTGGGTGTCTCGAAAATCGTAATCTCTAAATCTTGCGGAGAAATACCCAGTGGTTGTAATCGTTCAAATAGCAGACGAATTAACTGTTTTTTAGCTTCCACACTCCGCCCTTCAAACATACTAAACTCGATAATAGTATAGCGATCGCTACGTCCTGATGGATAATAAAAGTCAGATTTATCTAACGGAAAAAAGCGATGAAATCGTTTATCTGCCGGATATTGTAACGCTTCCGTAACACAACTATGAATAGCATCTGAAAGCTGCTGTTTAATTGGGTTCAGATAATCCTTTATTCCATGAATTTTCACTTGAGTCATACATTTTCCTTTCAATTAATGTCTAATTGTACACTGGGAAGAGAGTAGGCGATTGGCGATCGCTCTGCTTTAGTCTAAACTCCAGGCTGAAAGTACAATAAAATTATCCTTAATTTAAACCCCATCATGGTTATCCCAGAACTCGAACAACAACTCCTTCAGCTTTCCCATAACGATAAACTGCATATTATTCAAATCCTTGCCCAAAGCCTAACTACAGGCAACATCCACCCAGAACAACCTACTACAATCTCAGAATTTTTCCGTCAATCCCCCTTGGCTGAACTCAGTGAAGAACTCGACTTGAACCGAGATCACAACAGCCTACCCCGCGATACCTTCAACCCATGACCTACCTTCTTGATACTTGTTTAATTTCTGAACTTGTTGCCAAACAACCAAATCAAAAAGTTTTAGATTGGGTAGATGCCCAAATGCCAGAAAGACTTTACCTCAGTGTAATTACTATTGGCGAAATCGCTAAAGGCATCTGCAAACTTACTCCATCTAAGAGAAAAGAATCTCTCTCAACTTGGCTAAACGAAACCCTACCCAATCGTTTTGAAAACAGAATCTTAACTCTAGATGTCTTCACAATGGTGTTATGGGGAAATTTAGTCGGGCAACTAGAACAGAATGGCCGACCTTTACCCGCTATGGATTCTTTAATTGCCGCTATCGCACTTCAACACTCTTTATCACTTGTTACACGCAACGAAAAAGATTTTGCTGGTACTGGGGTTGTGATCATTAATCCTTGGTCTTGACTTTTAGAAAAAATATGCCACACTAATATTTAGATAAACTAAATATTTGAAAAAGGAAGTAAATCCTACTCGTGACGAAACTTACGGGAAGAATAGAATCTGCGGAAATACCTGCACAAGTTCCAAAGTCAGTAATATTGCAAACATTGGAACTGACGCGCCGCTTTGAAAAATTTACAGCCGTTGATAGTTTGAATATCTCCGTTGCATCTGGAGAAGTTTTTGGTTTACTCGGTCCCAACGGTGCGGGAAAAAGTACAGTAATTAAGATGTTAACTACCTTGCTACCAGTTAGTAGCGGGCAAGCATACTTAGCCCGTTATGATGTGACTCGTCAACCTGATGCAGTCAGAAGAGTCATAGGTTATGTACCTCAAGCTTTATCAGCAGATGGGAGTTTGACGGGTTATGAAAATCTTTTAATATTCTCTAAATTGTATGATATTCCGCCCCGACGCAGAAAACAGCAAATCGCTGAGGTGCTGGAGTTCATGGGTTTGGAAGATGCAGCACATCGCTTAGTGAGAACTTTTTCTGGGGGAATGATTCGTAAGTTAGAAATTGCCCAAGCTATTTTACATCAACCCCAAATCTTATTTCTGGATGAGCCAACAGTCGGATTAGATCCAGTTGCAAGAACACAAGTATGGCAACTTGTACAACAACTCCGTAGAGAGTACGGTACAACGATCTTTTTAACTACCCACTTTTTAGAAGAAGCGGATAATCTTTGCAATCGAGTAGTGATTATGAACCAGGGTAAAGAAATTATCACTGGTTCACCGTCAGAATTAAAAGCCGCTATAGGGAAACCAGAAGCAACTTTAGATGATGTCTTCATCCACTACGCAGGTAATCAATTAGTATCAGGAGTGAGTTACAGTGAAACTGCAAGAACTAGACGTACCTCTCAACGGTTGGGCTGAATCCAGATATAATCGCCCTAAAGGGATTTTTTCTGGTATCAAAGAACTATTTACCAAAACTCTGGTAATTACTGAGTTAGAAGTAAGAAAACTGCGCCATGATCCTAGTGATTTAGTGATTAGGGCTGTACAACCGGCTTTATGGCTGCTGATATTTGGGCAAGTTTTTACTCGCACTCGTGCTATCCCTACAGGTAATATACCTTACTTAGATTTTATGACTCCTGGTATTTTGGCTCAAAGTGCATTATCTGTGGCCATTTTCTCTGGAGGAATGACGTTAATTTGGGAACGTGATTTAGGGGTTGTTCATAAATTTCTGGCCGCACCTATACCCCGCGCAGCCATTGTTTTGGGTAAAGGTGTAGCTTCTGGTGTGCGTTGTTTTTCTCAAGTGGTGTTTATTTACCTGTTGGCTTTGTTGTTAGGTGTACACTTAAATCACAATCCTTTGGCTTTCTTACAAGTAGTTTTGATTGTGTTTTTAGGTGCTGGTTGTTTTTGTACTTTTTCACTCATCATCGGTTGTTTGGTGAAATCACGGGAAAGGTTTACGGGAATTGGGCAATTAATCACCATGCCGTTGTTTTTTGCTAGTAATGCGATCTATCCTATTTCCCTCATGCCAACCTGGTTAAAGCTCATTTCTCACTTGAATCCTTTGACGTATGAAGTGGATGCTTTACGGGGTGCGATGCTGGCGCAGGGTTCAAGTATTTATGGGTTCGGGTTAGATTGTACAATTCTCTTGCTAACATTAATAGGTTTAACCTACATCTGTGGACGACTTTATCCACGGGTGGCGATGTAATCTGGAGAAAAACGGTCTTATGAGTTTGGATAAACCCTCTGAAAAATGTGCCGCTAGGGTGATGGAAACTGTCCCCTTATTGATGCGGTTTATCCGAACCGAAATGCGATCGCACAGTTCTGACTCTTTATCCATACCACAATTGCGATCGCTCGCTTTTCTGAATCGCAATCCCGGTGCTTCCTTGTCTGAGGTAGCAGATCATTTAGGTGTCACCTGTGCTACAGCATCAACAACTATAGAAAAATTAGTGCAACGTAATCTGGTGCAAAGGACAGATAATCCTCAAGAACGACGGCGAGTAGTCCTGAATTTGACGAGAGAGGGAAAGCTCTTATTAGAGCAATCCCAGGAAAAAACTCGCGGGGAAATTGCGGAAATTCTGGAGGGTTTGACACCTGAACAAGTATCAAAAATTGAAGAAGGATTAAGTCTACTAAAAAATGTCTTCGAGCAAACAGAAACCAACTCACCATAACAGTAAGGCTGCACAACACGATCCTTTGGCAGCCATGAGATTTCGAGATTATCGGCTATTTACCATTGGGCGTGTAGTCCTCTTCACAGGTGGACAAATGCAGACCGTCGCGCTGGGCTGGGAGCTATATGAGCGAACAAATTCAGCGATGGCCTTAGGTGGCATCGGGCTGGCGCAGGTTCTTCCCATGATTGCCCTAACTTTGATTACGGGACACGTTGCTGATAAGAGTGATCGCCAAAAGATTACTTTATTGGCAATGCTGCTATTAATGTTTTGTTCTCTAACTTTAGCGGCTATTTCTTATTATCAAGGTGCAGTTTTTCTAATTTATGCTTGCTTATTATTAACAGGTGTAGCTAGGGCATTTCTCAAACCTGCGGGTGATGCGCTGATGTGGCAGTTAATACCGATGAGTGCTTTTACTAATGCAGCGACTTGGAATAGTAGCAGCTTTCAATTAGCGTCGGTAATTGGGCCAGCTTTAGGGGGATTTAGCATTGCTCTTTTTAGGAGTGCCACAGGAGTATATATATTATCTGCGATCGCTGCACTATCATGTTTTTTCCTTACCGCAGCCATCAAACCCCAAAAAACCAACTTTAAGAAAGAACCAATATCTCTGAAATCCCTAGCTGCTGGCGCTGAATTTGTTTGGAATAATCAACTCATTCTCGCAGCTATTACTCTAGATTTATTTGCTGTTTTACTGGGTGGTGCTGTAGCATTATTACCCGTCTTTGCAAAGGATATTTTGCACGCTGGTCCGGTGGAATTGGGCTATTTACAAGCAGCCCCGTCCATAGGTGCATTAATTATGGCGGCATTGTTGGTATATTTACCACCTATCCGTAAAGCCGGGACAGCCTTACTTTGGTCGGTTGTCGGGTTTGGGATTGTGACAATTATTTTTGGTTTATCCCGGTGGGTATGGTTGTCGTTGTTGATGTTGGCATTCAGCGGGGCGTTAGATAGCATTAGCGTGGTGATTCGTCATACTTTGGTGCAAATTCGCACTCCTGACCATTTACGGGGTCGTGTTGCGGCTATCAATAGTGTGTTTATCAGTGCTTCTAATGAGTTGGGGGGTTTTGAGTCTGGTTTGACTGCGGCTTTATTTGGTCCAGTGTTTTCTGTGGTTGGTGGGGGTATTGGGACGATTTTGGTGGTGGTTACGACAGCGATGATTTGGCCGGAAATTAGGAAGTTGGGGGCGTTGCATGAGGATTTATAGGGGAAAGTATCTCACGCAAAGGCGCAAAGGCGCAAAGACGCAAAGGTAAGATTTTTAAAGGTTCAATTTGGAAATTTCATACCTCGATTCAGCAACGCCGATAAATAGTTTATCCATTTTTTCTTTTGTTTTTATTACCAAGTTTCACTTTCTCACACCATGTCCCTTTTAATGCTACTAATGCGCCTCTGCGTGAAACAAAAAATATAACATTCATGCCCGAATCACAGTAATTCTACGTTGATTTTCTGTCACCACCACCTCAGTTGACAAACGTTCTTCCATTAGACATCTCCAAAAACTGTCAAAGTCTTTTGGTAAGTGACTTAGAACCCACAAATGCAAGTATTGGAAACTAGTACAACACGGCGTAAATAAACCAACCATTCTAAATCGTTAAAAAGCCTATACTGTCTTCGTTTTGACTTTTGACTTTTGACTTCCGCCCTGCGGTACTAGTTGGTTGACTCTAAAAGGTGAGTTAAATATAGATGCTTTACTGGAAGCATTTCTCAAGTTTTGGCGACAGCATGGAGAACCATTATTAACAGGGTGTTTGAAAAGTCTCAATCCATACTAACCCTGGCGACTAGAAGTCGTGGCTACACAGACAAAACCCATTCTAATTCCAGGTAAAGATTTAATTGATGAAATAGTGGATTTTTAGATACACTAGATTTGATACTTTTTGTTACCATCAGATTAATCATAACATCAATAACACTAGCCACACAGGGAATAGCTATAGCATTACCAGTTAACTTCCTCACAGTTTGATAACTTCCCACCACTTGATAAGATTCAGGAAAACCTTGTAATCTCAACATTTCCCTTTCAGTTAACCTTCTTTCTCCATTAACTAATAGATAATTATAGGATGCTCCTGCTCTTAATGCACAAGAATAAGGATATACACTAATATTACCAGATTTATTTTCATGCCATATCGTTGGTTGATCATATTGTTGATTAGGTTTAACTTTTTGTAACCGATTTTGTCTAATCTTTTCGGAAGCATAATAAAAGTCAGAAACGGAATTTTCTAATATTGTTGATAATGGTTGCATGGGAATTTTTATCAATGGCCATTTAAAATTCTCATAATGATGTTGATTTTTAAAACCTATAATTAAAATTCTTTCTCGTTTTTGTGGTAGTCCAAAATTTAAAGCATTAACAATTTTATAATCTGTATAATATCCTAAATCTTGTAAAGTATCAATAATGATTTTTAAGGTTTTTCCCTGTTGATGTCCTTGTAACTGTTTCACATTTTCTAATATAAAAGCTGTGGGTTTTTTAGCTTGAATAATTCTAGCAATATCAAAAAATAATGTACCTCTAGTATCTGCAAAACCTTTAAGTTCTCCACAAATACTAAAAGGTTGACAGGGAAAACCAGCCAATAATATATCATGTTCTGGAATATCATTTTCATTAATTTTAGTAATGTCTCCTGCTGGAGTTTCTCCAAAATTTGCTGTATATATTTTTTGCGAGTCTATATCAATATCACTAGAAAAAACACATTGAGAGGAGATATTATACTGATTACAAATCATTTCAACGGCTATTCTAAATCCCCCTGTACCACAAAACAAATCTATGAATTTAATCATTTTTATCCTCATTGTTAAATATTGATATACACATGATTTTAAGGTGATACTATAATACTTATTGTTTCAGTATACAGCAAATCCTGTAGGGTGCGTTAATCAAATGTAACTTCATATTACTGGTTTGAATGCAGTTCCAAATTTTCAGTGCGATTATGAGAGAGCAAGCAATGATGAATTTTCATCTTCATAAAATAATTTGATAGTGCTGAACTCAAAACTTGGGCAAATCGAATTAGGGAAATGGCAGGAGTTTTAGTTTAAATTCCCATCTCTTAATCTTGATATCCTTCTATTAGAAACACTCAAGCCCGAATCACAGTAATCCGACGTTGATTTTCTGTCACCACCACCTCAGTTGACAAACGTTCCTCCATTGGTAAAGCATTTTTCCGCCTATCAAACACAAATAACCAACCAAAATCTAACCCTAAACGGGCTAAATAGGATTCTAATTGTTCAATACCATCAGTTTGGGGATCGCGTTTTTTATCTCTCCACACTTTCAATTCAATCCCTAAAGTTACATCTTTATAACGCAGACATAAATCCATTCTGTCACTACCAATGGCATATTCCCGTTCCAAGACTCCACCACCATTAATAACACGATGTAAAAAAGCCATTAATACAATATGCGGGGCAATTTCATGATAGCCAGTGCTACCTAATAAAGGTTCTCCATGTTGTCGCCAAAACTTGAGAAATGCTGTTAATAAAGCATCTATATTTAATTCACCTTCTGGGGTTAACCAAGTTGGTGCAATCATTGGTAAAGAAGCCATTGGTGTTACTGTTAATACCCTGGGTAATACTTCCCGATAAATGGGATTAGCAATAGTTAAACCTCCGTAGGGGTGCATTTTACATAATCCCAAATCAATCACAAATTGAATATCATCGTTGGGTATATCTCCCAATTCCAAACCTGCTAACATCGGTTCGATAATTGCTTTTATTCTGGTTTCTCGTAAGCGTTCAGCTAAACTATCTAAATGAGTATCTTGACGAGTAATTAATATTTCTTTTGCTTTTAAAATGTGTTCTTTAGTAATAGTAATACTTCTATCTTTAACCATTTTTTCTACAACTTCTTTAGCTAAAGCATTCACTAACCAAGGTTGTCCTTGAGTTAAATTAAATGCTGTTTCTATAGCTTCTGGTGTGAAAATTTGTCCTGTTGCTGCTGTATGTTGTTGATATAATTCTCCTATTTCTTCAAGATTAAAGTTTCGCATAGTTATAGAAGCAACTTTGATATTAAAAGGACTGGATGTATTTAATCTGTCACTACCTCCCGATGCTACTTTATAATCTCGCACATCTCTTAAACCAATTAATCCTACCGATGAGGGAAAATTTTCAGGGCGTTTAGGAAAACCATCTCTTAACTGTCGTAAAACAGAAATTAATGTTTGGTCTTGCAAAGAATCAATTTCATCTATAAATAATACTATCGGACGATTGATAGCTCTTGACCATGCTCTTAAATTTTCAGCAATTCTCTGTCCAGGAACATTATAAACCCAGGTTTGGGGTTGTAGTTCGGTCGGTAGGCTATCTTCAATTGTATTTCGCCAAACTCCTAAAATTGCTAATTCTGCTGCACCGGGGTCATGATTAAATGCACTTCCTACCTCTGCTGATACCATGACTGCGGCATAATTTCCTGTATCAGTAAGTTGCTTTGCTAGGGATAACATGGCGGTGGTTTTTCCCGTTTGTCGTGGTGCATGAAGGACAAAATAACTTTCTTGTTCAATCAGCATTGATAAGTCAGGGAGACGACTTGTGGTTGAGAGTGTATAGTTTTTTTTAGGGTTACAGGGACCTGCAATATTAAACCAGCGAGTCATGATGATTTTGGCAGTTAGGGAGCTCTTTAAGTTTAGACGATTTTGGGGTTAAGGATGGCTGGGAAGTCAGAATCAAACGCAGATAAACGCAGATGAACACAGATGATTTTGTACTTTATTAGATTAGGAAAGGTTATATCTCGTTCAGTTTAAATCATGACCTGTTGGTGGTGATAGATCCATTACTTCGGTAAACCGGGAATATTGCACCTCACTGGTTGGGGGAAACTGTGCGGAAACACCCATTAAACCAACTTTGATATCCTCAAAGAAAATCACACCACCTATTCGTCCGCCGGCTTGGAATGGGCCATGGAAAAATTGATGTCGGGGAATATGGATAAGGAGAGAGTTGGTGATTTTGACGTTTTGACCAAATAGTTGTTGACAGGTTGTTTTGACAACTGCATCTATATATTGATTCTGGACACGTTGACCCAAGTTGATGAATTCGGGATGATCTGCAAAATGATCCATGTAATATGTCCAGATGTTAGACAAATCTTTTTCTTCACTGAGGATTTGCTTGAGTTCCTGCCATCGTTTGAAATTCATAATAAGATAGGTAGATTGGATTATTCTTTACTTACTAAAAATTTACCATAGTTATGTGATAGCGAAGCGCTGCTGCAAGCAGTTCGCTTAAAATCCATTATCTTGTGTTTCTTTAACTGCGATTAATGTGATCGCTAATATTGGGTTAATAAAAGCGATTCCTAGGTCGCGCTTCGCTATCAGTCGAATAGCTACCATATAATGGCGTTTCAATATAAAAGTTGGTGATAATATAGAAAAGAAAAACTCTTTAAATGTAAAATCTTGTATGACTACTCGGCTAGAAGTTGAATCAGTAATCAAGCAATTACCAGAAAGTGAAGTTCGTGATCTGGCAAAGTGGCTTCAAGAATACATTGATGAGATGTGGGATCATCAAATTGAGGCAGATTTAACATCAGGGAAATTAGATCGCCTCATTGCTCAGGCAGAAAAAGATATTGCAGCCAACAACGTGAGGGATCTTGATGAAATCCTTGGCGACGACTGAGTTTTGGAAAGCTTATGCTAATTTGTCACCTGAGATGCAAGAGCAAGCGCGGAAAGCTTATCAGCTTTGGCAGGAAAACTCACTTCATCCCTCTTTGCACTTCAAAAAAGTTGGTAGAAATCTTTGGTCTGCCCGTGTCAGTGGTGGATATCGAGCGTTAGCCTTGAAAAAAGGTGACGATTATTATTGGATTTGGATCGGTAATCATGATGAATATGAAGGTTTTTTAAATTAGCCCGTTGTTACAAGTGCAAGCGTTACGCGACGTAGTAATCGCATAATAATTTATATAGTGCGATCGCTAATATTGAGTTAATGCGTAAGCGTTGCGCTCCGCAGGAATCGCTCAAAATCCATTATTTTGTGCTTCCTTAACTGTGATTAACTGCGATCTCATGGGTAAGCGATCTCTACTGATGAAAAATTTTGAATAGTTATGAAAATTGTTCTATGTTATAATTTCCAAAAAAATCTCTACTTAATAAATTCTCTTTTGTTTGAATACGATAAACACTATTACAATTTATAAAGCCACTCAAAAAGACAAAGGGCAAAATCTTGTAGAACGAGGATTTCATCCTGATGATTTTCCCTACCATCCTCCAACTGCGGACGGCAAATGCTATTTTGCAGCACCCAATAGCAGGAGTCTCGCTGAGGAATATCATCGGTATTACAAAGATGGGATTTTGGAAGTTACAATACACTCAGAAATCTATGAACAATATTTCCAACCCCTGGAAAAACCCTATCAAGGGGGAGATAAATTTGAATTACCAGTTCCTCATCATTTGTTTCCTATCCTTAACCAATATCCAAGAGTATTAAAACCAAGGTAGTGTTATGAGCGATCAGTTTTGGAAAAAAATCAAATCTAAATATCGGTTAGGTGAACTGATTCACGGTACAGTCGAGTATCATCTGCCGTTTGGGATTTTTGTTAGTTTAGATGATGAAGTAGTGAGGGGTCTTGTTCAGATTACTGATTTTGTTGATAGTGGAGATATGACTCTAGAGATGTATCCAGATATTGGTTCACCTATTGGGGCTGTTGTTGTTGGATATACCGAAGATGATCGCAATCAAATTTGGTTGAGTGTCAAGCCAAGTGTGTTACAGAAAGCATTGGTGCATCTCAAAATCCCAGTAACAAGTGATCGATCATTACCAGCAGTATAACGATCCAAAATGAACACGAACCACTAAATGCGATTGCGCTATCGCTCAATATCCGTTTTCTTGTGCTTCCTTGACTGCGACTAAATGCGATAGTGTAAGCGCTGACTTGTTAGTTCGCTAATATTGGGGAAATGCGATTCCTAGGTCGCGCTTCGCTATCGCCAAACTCAAACAAGAATTAAACATTAATATCGAATTAGCATCTCCCTAGGATTTCCTGCCACCTCTTGCTGGATGGCGTGATAGAAGCGTATTCATTGGCAAACAAGGTCAAATTTCCTTTTATCACTATGATTTTACAGCCCAAGCTTTTTCTAAACTATCTAGGGGATTTGACCGTGATATTAAAGATTTAGTAAATATTTTTTTTAGCTTAACCGACAGAAGCCCCACGTCTCACTCTTAGGAGCGTGGGATGAATGGCGCGTGAGTTGACGACAGTTCCCTGACTAATGTGCGTAGCACGAAGGAAGGGAACATGGAGGAAACGAACACTTTCTTATTCTT
>NZ_JAQMSE010000060.1:0-7982 GCF_028330045.1 Aphanizomenon sp. CS-733/32 | reverse complement strand
CCCCTACATGGAATGGGCGGGGAAACCCCTACATGGAATGGGCGGGGAAACCCCTACATGGAATGGGCGGGGAAACCCCTACATGGAATGGGCGGGGAAACCCCTACATGGAATGGGCGGGGAAACCCCGCCCCTACTAAGCAAAATGTTGAAATCCCTGGCTGAGGCTGAGAACTTGGTCGGGGATTTCTGCTGTTCCTTGGTGTAAAATTACCTTTGAGCCTGGGGTAATTGTGCCAATTATGGCTGCACTTGTGCCTAGTTTTTGCACTAATGCTAATGCTGGTTCTGGTGGTAAACACAGGACTAATTCAAAATCTTCGCCACCATAGAGGGCATATTCTAATGATTTTTCTGGTGTTAGCCACTCTTCAAAGGCTGATGGTAAGGGGATTTTACTAGATTCTATAACTGCACCGACTTGACTGGCTCGGCAAATTTGTAATACTGCATCTGCTAAACCGTCGCTGCTATCCATACCAGAGATAGGGAAAAGGCAGAGGGAGGTGAGAATTTCTTTGAGTATGGGGATGACATCTAACCGGGGGTTGGGGCGTTGATGGGCGGTGATTAAGGCTGCTTTGACTTCAGTTTTGAGGTTGTTACCTATTTCGGGATTTAAGAGTAGTTCTAAGCCTGCACGGGACGCTCCATGTATACCTGTGATTACAATAGCATCTCCTACTTGGGCGATCGCACGGCGGAGGATGAAGTTGGGGTTGGCTTGACCAAAGGCGGTAATTGCTAAAGTGGTAATGGGCGATCGCACTATATCACCACCTACTATCTTGACATGATATTTTGATAAGCATTCTGTCATGCCCTGATATAGTCGCTCTACCCAATTTACAGTTACATCTCCAGGTAAACCTAGTCCCACAGTTATTCCGATTGGAGTTGCCCCCATTGCTGCTAAATCGGATAAATTCGCCGCCGCAGCCCGCCAACCGGCATCCTCTGGGGAAGTGGTAACATCACTAAAATGCACGCCGTCAACGAGCATATCTGTGGTGACTATTAAAGATTGATTTGGTAAGGTTTCCAATACTGCCGCATCATCACCAATGATATCGGGTGGACAAAAGCGTTGTAATCTTTCTAAAAGACCTTGTTCACCAATATCTCGAACTCGCAGGGAAGATAAATTATTATTCATAATAAAATTTACTGATTACTTTACAGATTAAAATAAAAGTATCATCTAGGAGACTATTGCTAATCAAAAAATTATATCGCGGACTTTTTCCGAATTAAATATTACAGTTGAGCAGGTAATTTGGGATAGTCAGTGTAAATAGTGGGTTAGCTACCCTACAAATCTGAGATATTTTTAAAGGTAACAGAAATGGTTTCTAGCATTGGCATCACAGACAGCATTAAAAGTTTGAGTGATTTACAAACTCGTTGTCACTTACACCAAGCAGAGGATGAAAACTTTTTTAATGAATGGTTAACAGACTTACCCCAACTTAATACACAAGAACAATCGGGTGTTACTCGCATCAAACAGCGTTATGATTATCATCGCCTTGATGGTCTATTATTAGAAGGAACAATTAATCTTTTAGTAGTTTCACCACTTTTAGAACTTGCAGGTTTTCTAGATTCACCTTATAGAATTCGTTCACCCTATGGCATAACTTTAGAAATTGAAGAACCACAAGAAACAGTTCGTGGTTTTATTGATGTCCTAGTTGTCCAGGGAAAACTTTGGATTTTTGTGGTTGAATCTAAACGAAATAGCATTCCAGTTGTCGCAGCAATACCACAGTTATTAGCCTATATGTTAACTACTCCCCACCGGGATAAATCAGTATTTGGTATGGCTACAAATGGTGATGAATTTATATTTATAAAACTAGCTATCACAGACAAACCTGAATATGACGTATCACGCACATTTTCCCTATTTCCCCGACGACATGAATTAGCTGAAGTGTTGCAAATTTTAAAACGATTAGGAGAATGCATTGTAGCTTAATTGATCTACATCTTTTCCTGAAACCTTTTTGCCATTACCCAAATTTCATAGTACATTTAAATTCTTTGTTATTTTTACTACTATAGCAGTATGCACTTGAGTGAGATGCAGTCAGCAAATCATAAGGCCTGTAGGGGCGCAGGGTCTGCGCCCTTGATTGTATTGCATCAAGCGTGATAACAGCTATGAAGGTTCTGGGTATGCGATTATCAATACTCAGAAATTCGTATTGAGCATCAGTCAAATTATTGGGGTATGCTTTACTCATGTTACTCTCACCCGACGTTTCAAACACCCTCTAATGACAAACATCAAACGTGCGATTACTCTAGTTTGGCAAAGTTCTCCAAACTGGATGATTGCCAATGTAATTTTTAATGTAATTCAAAGTATATTACCTCTGACATTACTTTACATTATCAAATTAATTGTGGATCGCATTGCTGTCAGTATCAACATTAACGATAAACAACAGATTTTTGGAGATATTACCTTTCTGCTCATCAATGCTGGGGCAATTGTATTATGGATCAATTTTAATACTGTAATTGCGGAAATATGTTCTACAACCCTATCGCAGAGGGTGACAGACTATATGCAGGTAACGATTTTCCGAAAAGCGATCGCTATTGATCTAGAATCCTACGAAAGCGCTGAAAAACAAGATATTTTGGAACGTGCTAAGTGGGAAGCACCACACCGCCCTACCCGAATGTTAAGCAATTTAACTACTGCTTTTCAAAATATTATCTCTTTGACAGTAATCTCTGGATTATTACTCTCATTAAATTGGGTGATATTTGTAATTTTGTTGGTGGCCTCAATACCGACAATGTTTATTCGCTTTTGGCAATCAAAATTTCTCTACAAATGGCAGCGTCGTCAAACTGAAATAGAACGTAAAGCTAACTACTTTGGACATTTAATACTAGGAGATCAACCGGCAAAGGAGATTAGAATATTCGGTTTAGGTGATGTTTTCATTCAAAGATTTTATCAACTTAGACAACAACTATTTAAAGAGAAACTTGCTATTACAGTCCAACAATCTCTGATGCGATTAATTACACAGGGTTGTGCTGGGCTGTTGATGATAGGAACATATCTATTTATTATTCATCAAACAATTTATGGTAAGTTTCAATTGGGTGATTTAGTTTTATATAGTCAAGCATTTCAGAGGGGACAAAATGGACTCAAAGACTTGATTGCTAGTCTAGGCGGACTGCATGAAAATAATTTATTTCTGTCGGATATATTTGATTTCCTGGCTCTCCCAAATGGGATGTATGAAACTATGCAGCCCAGTCCAGTTCCATCTAAAATGCAAAAAGGTATTGTTTTTGAGAATGTGAGCTTTCAACATCAAAATTCGTCTAGGAAGGCAATTAAACAAGTCAATCTGAAAATTTTGCCTCAAGAAGTGGTGGCACTAGTTGGTGAAAATGGATCTGGCAAAACTACCCTAGTGAAATTGTTATGTCGTCTTTATGATGTAACTGGCGGTAGTATTACTATAGATGGGGTTAATATTAAAAATTTTGCAATCAAGGATTTACAGCGTCAGATTAGTGTGATTTTTCAAGATTATACCCGCTATCAATTAACAGCAAAAGATAATATTTGGGTTGGCAATATTGATTTATCACCTAACTCTGAAAAAATTATGGAAGCATCTGAACATTCAGGTGCTGATTCTGTAATTAAAAGTTTGCCCCGAGAATATGAAACTCTCTTAGGAAAATGGTTTCAGGGAGGAGAAGAATTGAGTGGCGGTCAGTGGCAGAAAATTGCCCTTGCTCGTGCTTTTTTGCGAGATGCTCAGTTAGTCATATTAGATGAACCAACCGGTAGTATGGATGCCTATGCAGAGGCGGCGGTATTCCAAAAGTTTCGAGAAATCATGAGCGATCGCGCAGTGCTGCTAATTACCCATCGACTGGCTACTGTGAGAACAGCAGATCGAATTTATGTGTTGCACGAGGGCGAGATTGTTGAAAGTGGAACTCACGATCAACTCATGTCTCTCAATGGTAAATATGCTGATTTATTTACAACCCAATCTAAAAATTATCAATAATATATAAGTAGGTGAACACAATAAAACCAAACTGTGTAAAGAAACGTAAAATCGCCCAAACCCTCTTCACTCTTGCCTCTTGCCTTTTGCCTTGCCATAACGACAATTTTCAACGCCAACCTACTTACCACTTGGCGCTATCCTGAAATCAGATTTTTTTGTATTAGGAAATCATGTATAAAATAGTATCTGAAACTCATAAAAATACTTTATCTCCGGAAGTGATCGCTTTAGTTACTTGTCTCAAGTTCCATTTTCACACCACGACTGTTAACGCAGTTATGGACTTACTAACAGATGATCTCAATTGGTCTAAATTGATAGAAATTAGCATCGCTCAGGGTGTAATGCCTCTGCTGTATCAAAGTTTGAAGGAAATTGATGATGTCCCGCCCTCGGTAATGCGGCAACTGCAAACACTCAATCGCATGAATGGATTGAATAACTTATCTCAAACTAAAGAACTGTTAAGGATTTTGACGCAATTAGAAAAGTCAGGAATTGAGGCGATCGCTTTTAAGGGAGCAGCACTGGCAGCATCAGCTTATGGTAATGTGACCTTGCGCCAGTTTAATGATCTTGATATTTTGGTGCGGCGACGGGACTTTTGGCAAGCCAAAACAGTTTTAATTAGTCAAGGCTATCAGTCTAATTTCTCAGAAGAGGTGGAAATTGATGCCTTCGAGACAAGTTTGCAAATATCTCTGTCTTACAAAGCCCCGGAAGCAGAGATGTTTAACGCCAGATTTGAGCCATCATTACTGCATAGTAACCCAAAACGTAGTATTGATTTACATTGGGGTATTCCACCTAGACGGACTTGGAACCCGAACCATTACGATCGCCTTTGGGAATATTGTCAGCCCATGACACTCATGGGTCAATCTATCAAAAGTTTCATTCCAGAAATAGCGTTAATTATTCAAAGTGTTAATATTGCCAAGGATTATGAGTGGTTGCAATCGCTTAAACAAACTTGTGATCTTGCCCAAGTGATCCAAGCATATCCGGATTTAGATTGGCACTTAACTTTGCGACTATCTTCAGAGTTGCGGTGTGAGAAACTATTTTTACTGGGAATCTACATAACCCAAAATCTCTTCAATATTTCTGTACCAGATTATATTGTATCAAAATTTATTCAGATTAAATTACTGGACACACAAATCGGACTGTTCAATTCTCTAGAGAGTAAGACAGATAGCACTTTATACCAAGGGTTTTATGAAAGTAGATTTATATCTACTATCCGCAGTTTGTATTTAGGATATATCTCACCATTAAAAACACTAGATAGTTCATTAAATCGTTCGTGGCTTAATGAAGCCGTTTCAATGAGTTTATTATATCTGTATTTTCTGATGAAGAGATTATGTGTACCGAATGAACACGATCATGAATTTTTAAGACTTCCTCAGCAATTATTTTTTCTGTATTACTTTGTTCGTCCCATCCGCATATTATGGAAATACACTTTGCAAGAAATATATGAATCTGGAACTAAACAAAAACAATAACCAAGACAACCCAGCGTTAACCAAATTTAAATTAGGAAATGCTTGGCAACTGCGCGGTGACTTGGAAAATGCCTTCGCTCGCTATCAGGAAACCTTAATGCTGAAACCAGACTTTTTGCCTGCCTATGAACAATTGGGCAATGTAATGCTCAAGCAACGACGGACAGCAGAAGCGATGGATTACTATGAACAAGCTTTAGCTATTGACTTTGATGCCACTGATCTTTCTTTTTATTATCAATGTTTGGGCTGGCGAAAACCCAGCAATTCCAGACAAATTATTCCAGATAAAAAAGCAGAAAATCTTTATTTTCCTACTGAAAAACTACAAGGTATAGTCGGAGGAAAAATTAATCTCGGTCAACAAAGAGTTTTTGCTCCTCATCGTAGTGGTTGGAATTTTGCAATTCAAGCGCTAAGTTCTTTACACAATCCCCAAGGTATTTTGTTTGATGGCTTCCTAGAAGATCAATTTCTCTTTCAACATCATCACATCGGTCAGCGATCGCCCCGGATCTTAGCAAAAATGCGGGCTGATGGAGTTTTCCAGAGTTTAGCGAACTCAGAAGAAAAAGGCATTGTCCCTTATAAAACTCCTTGGGTGGGATTTCTGCACAATCCCCACAGGATGCCCATCTGGTTCCATGATGCCAGATCGCCCCAAAAACTATTTGAGAAGCAAATTTGGCAAGATAGTTTGCCTCACTGCGTGGGATTATTTGCACTATCTCACTATTATGGTGATTGGCTGCGGAAAGAAACAGGTAAACCGGTTTCAGTATTAATCCATCCCACTGAGATTCCCGAAAAACAATTTGATTTTCATCAATTTATTACCAATCCTCAGAAAAAAGTAGTGCAGATTGGTTGGTGGTTGCGGAAGTTACATTCAATTTATCAATTACCTCTAGCTAAAGGTAACTCTCTTGGTTACGAAAAAGTCAGATTAGGTTTTTTGTTTGACTCAGCAGAAACAATATTAGCTCAACTAATGAAAATCGAGGAGAGGATTTATCAAATTCAAGTTGATCCAGCTTATCTTGAGAATACAACTGTTATTAAACATATTCCCGACGATGCCTATGATGATCTGCTCTCGATGAATATTGCCTTTGTGGACTTGTATGACTCTAGTGCAAATAATGCCATTATTGAATGTATTGCTCGTGCCACACCACTGCTAGTTAATCCTATTCCTAGTGTAATAGAATATCTAGGCGAAGACTATCCGATGTATTTCCATACCTTAGAAGAAGCAGCAGAAAAAGCATTGGATATGGCACTCATTTTAGAAACTCATGAATATCTCAAGTCCTGCGAAACTCGTGATCGACTATCAGCAAATTATTTTCTAGATAGCTTTTGTAATAGTGAAGTATATAAATCAATATGATGAATTTACCTTTAGTTAGTGTTATTATTCCCTGCTATAACCGAGAGCGCTATTTAGCTGAAGCTATCGAAAGTGTTCTAGACCAAACCTATACCCACATTGAGTTGATTGTGATTGATGATGGATCGAGCGATCGCAGTGGCGAAATAGCCCAAAGCTATCCCCTGAAATATCACTATCAAACCAATGGTGGCATCGGTGCTGCTAGAAATACCGGAATTGCAATGGCAAGCGGTGAGTTTTTATCCTTTCTCGACTCCGATGATATTTGGGTTAAGGACAAACTAGCAAAACAAATGGCGATCTTTGATACTAATCTAGATATAGAAGCAGTCTTTGGCTATGCTCAAAATTTTTATAGCCCAGAACTAGATGAAAACTTTAGAAACAGGATTCGCTGTCCAGAAAAACCAATTGCGGCGCATCTTTCTAGTGCTATGTTGATCAACCGATCGGCTTTCTTGAGAGTGGGAAACTTTGACACCAATCTCAAAACAGGTACTGATGTTAGTTGGTATATCTTGGCGATGGAACATCAACTGCAACAAATTACAATTCCAGATGTGGTCTATTACCGCCGACTACATGAAAGCAATAGTGGAATTACAGAACGTCAATATGCAAATGAACGACTGCACCTGATCAAAGCCAAGCTAGATCGAGAACGTGCAGAACAGAGAGTTTTAAAGGAAGAATCTTGAGGAGCGACAGCACTACTATGTTTGACTTTTTGAGAACCCGTCAATCAACAACATCGACAACAAAGAAATTGATTTTATTAACCGGTGCGGCTGGGAACATTGGCACATCTCTACAGCGTGAACTGGATAATGATTATGAATTTCGCTGTATTGATCGCCGCCATGTTCCCCATGCCAAAGATTTCCGTCGAGTGGATATCACCAACTTTAAGGCTGTTCTGAAAGTTATGGCTGGTGTGGATGCAGTAATTCATCTAGCGGCCAATCGTGACGTACTCCACACACTCCCTTTCAGGTGAGTGTGTGGAGT
>NZ_JAQMSE010000059.1:0-53936 GCF_028330045.1 Aphanizomenon sp. CS-733/32 | reverse complement strand
ATGGTCGTTTGGGGATTTGAGATCGGCGAACTGCTTGCAGCAGCGCTTCGCTATCGCCACCTAAGATTTCGACGATTTTGTATCAAAATTATCATCAAAGGTATTCAAAAATCCGAAATTACCGATTGTGACACTGGGGGGGGTGCGGAATGTGGGTTATATCTTTCCCAGGCAGGTTAAATCTTTATGCGGTATTCTCTGAACTGGGTGCTTTGGCAATTAAGTTTTTATGATGCAGACTAGTGGTGTAATTATCTGTTTTAGTTATATTTTGGGGTTGCTGTTTACGGCAATTCCTTGGGGTGGTGCATGGATTCTGGTATTGGGTGTGGTTGGAGCGGTTTTCTTTCGCCGCATATATGCTAATCTGCGGAAGTTTGCTGTTAGAAAAGAAGGTGCTGTTAGCAAAACTAAGGCTGTTGCGAATAATTGGATAGGTACTCCCCATCCGAGAATATGGTTAATAGCTGGGTTGGTGGGTTTGTTGGCCACTGTTTATTGGCAATTGCGTGTTCCTCAACCGGGAATTAAGGATATTAGTCAGTTTGCGGCTGGGGATAATAGTAATCTTGAACAGTTGGTGATTGTGCGGGGGGTGGTGGATAGTAATCCCCGCGTAACTCGTAGTCAACGGGGACAGTTTTGGTTAGCAGCGACTCAGTTAGATGAGGTGAAAAATGATAGCGTTCGCGGAGCGTCCCGGAGGGAACTAGTGCCGCTGCAAGAGGGTCAGGAAGCGGGGGGGATTCCCAAGGGGGTGACGGGTAGGTTATATGTGACTGTGCCGATATTACAATCTACTGGTTTATATCCTGGACAACAAATTGCGGTGACTGGATTTTTGTATAAGCCGACTGCGGCTTCTAATCCTGGTGGGTTCGATTTTCAGAAGTATCTGCGGCAGGAGGGGACTTTTACGGGTTTAATTGGTAGGCAGATTAATATTTTGGATGATGAACATCCTTGGGGATGGTGGCAAGTTCGTGAGAAGATTGGGCGATCGCAATCTCGTTTATTAGGTGTTCCTGAAGGTCCCCTTGTTAGTGCAATGGTCTTAGGTAGTAAAGCCGTTGATTTACCCTATGATATCCGGGATTTATTCGTAAAAGCAGGTTTAGCCCATGCTTTAGCCGCATCTGGGTTTCAAACTTCTCTAATTTTGGGTGTAGTTTTACAGCTAACAAGACGTACAAATAAAGCCACACAAATTACTCTTGGTAGCTTGGGATTAATTACTTTTCTGTTTTTATCAGGTTTTCAACCCGCAGTATTAAGAGCCGTAATTATGGGTTTTGCCGCTTTGTTGGGTTTGGCCTTAGAAAGAAATGTGAAGCAATTGGGATCTTTATTAATAGCCGCAACATTATTATTGTTATTTAATCCTCTCTGGATTTGGGATTTAGGTTTTCAACTGAGTTTTTTAGCGACTTTGGGATTAATTGTCAGTGCATCTGCAATCACCCAACGTTTAGATTGGCTACCACCTGCGATCGCTTCTTTAATATCTGTACCTTTAGCAGCGACGATTTGGACTTTACCCCGACTGCTAGAGTTTTCTAGTGTCATTCCTGTTTATAGTGTGCCTCTAAATATTTTGACAACACCATTTATTTCTATCATTAGTATTGGGGGCATGATTAGCGGTTTGGTAAGTTTAATCTCCCCAGATTTAGGTAGCACTTTAGCCAGTTTTTTATATTATCCAACCCATTTATTAATTCAAATGGTGGAATTTTTTGCTAATTTGCCAGGTAGTTTGGTGGCAGTTGGGAGTATATCAATTTTGCAAATGTTGACTATCTATCTTTTAATTATTTTAGTGTGCTTAGTCCAATGGTGGCAAAAACGTTGGTGGTTTGCAGGTTTCATAGCAGTTGGTTTGGTACTTGTTCCCATTTGGCATTCTGCTAATAATTTGGTGAGAATTACTTTGTTAGATACGAGAACTGAACCTGTTTTAGTAATTCAAGATCGGGGGAATGTTGCGGTAATTAATGGGGGAAATGAAGGTACGGGTAGATTTACGATTTTACCATTTTTGAGACAGCAAGGGATAAATCAGATTAATTGGGCGATCGCTAGTAAGTTTACAGGTTATACTAATGATGCTTGGTTAGAAATTATGCAAAGTCTACCAATTAAAAATTTGTATGAATATGCTCCTATGTTGGAGGACAATATTGCAACTCAATTACTACAACAGGAACTCCAAAAACAGCAAGGAATTTATCAAAGTTTAGGAGTTGGACAACCTATAAATACTTCCACAATCACAGCACAATTAATTAATGACCAAGTACCGATTTTAAAGTTACAAATTTTTGGTCAAAGTTGGTTATTAGTAGGGAATATTAAATCTCAACAAATTAAAGAATTAATTAAAAGTGGTGATTTGTCTTCTCCCCAGGTGTTATGGTGTCCATCAGAATCTTTGCAAGATTTAGTTTTAGCACTCAAACCACAAATAGCTATTTCTCCTGCTAATAACCTAGATAGGAAAACATTATCTTCTTTGAGTAAAGGAGAAACAAAACTTTTCTTTACTGGTAAAGATGGTGCGATTCAATGGACACCCAATGGGGATTTTCAAACTTTCATTCAGACTACAGAAAATAAATCTTCTGTTTTGTAAGAGAGTATTTTTTCGCGCCAAGATACAAAGGAGCAAAGACGCAAAGGCAGAATGTAAATAGTTGAAGGTCAAACATCATTAAGACTTTCAACTTTCCTGCTTTAAGCATCTTGCGGATTAAGACGACTCATTTGCCATGTGGTGTATGTACCTATGGGACTCCAAATTAAATAAGGTAATAATAGTAATGCTGCCCACAGCGATACAGATAAGACTGCAAGGGTGATTAATATACAAATTAGTAGTCCAGTGCCACCAATGATTGTACCAGCAATGAGACTGCGAAGACGGATCATTATGGGGCTATAGGCTATGGTAAATATCTCTAGAAGTAGGTACAAACCCATCATTAGGCGAGTTATATCGGTATTTGGACTGTGTTCCCAAATAATATAAGCTGACCAAGCACCACAGATAAAAATTATAGTCCAAATCAGAGGAATTGCTGATTCAAATGTTAACCATTTCGGTCTTTGTAAATGCCGAAACCATTGACTCTGTTTGGGTGTAATCCAGTTACCAGCGAAGCCTACTAAGAATGCTATAGTGCCAATTATCATCCAAGATTTAATCATAATTGTTTTGGTGCTGACTTTGGTGAAAGTCTGACGCAATAATATTACATTAATAAGGTATTTTAAACATAAACCTCGTCCAAGTTGAAACCTATAGTTTTTTCTAAGGCGAAAACTCAAGTTTTCAAGATGGATAGGGTATAGATCCAAATCTACTACAGTGATTTGTATTGAATCTATGGGGCAGTTTTCTGGTATATATCATTATAAATAACCAGAAAATACGATTATGACTCATTATGGCTTAATGTGTCCTGCATCTACCGGACACTGGAACACAATACTACCTTTGGGAAAAGAATTACAACAGCGTGGACATCGTGTTACCTTAATTGGTATTCCTGATGCCCAACCCAAGGCGCAAGCAGCCGGTTTAGAATTTCGAGTGATTGGTGAATCAGAATTTCCCATGGGTTCAGCGAGAGCATCTTTTGATAAATTAGGAGAATTAAGCGGAAAGGAAGCACTAAAATATACCATCTCTATTTTTAGAGATAATACTAATGTTAGCTTCAGGGATGCCCCAACTGTTATCAAAGACGCAGGTATAGAAGCACTATTAATAGATCAAACTATGTCATATGGAGGTACTATTGCAGATGTTTCTGGTATTCCCTTTATTACTATTTGTAGTGCTGTAGTTTTAAATCGAGAACCCAGTGTTCCCCCTTTTATGACAAATTGGTCTTATAGCCCAGCTTGGTGGGCAAAACTGCGGAACAAATTAGGTTATCAATTATTAAATCGGGCTACTCAACCTATCACAGAATTAATAGACAAATATCGTCGAGAGAAAAATTTACCTACATATTCTAACGCAAATCAACGTTATTCTCAATTAGCTCAAATTAGTCAACAACCTGCGGAATTAGAATTTCCTCGGCAAAATTTACCTAATTGGTTTCATTTTACAGGACCATATCATAGTGCAATTGGTCGAGAAGTTGCTGATTTTCCTTTTGATAAATTAACAGGACAACCTTTAATTTATGCTTCTATGGGAACTTTACAAAATCGGTTATTACCAGGTTTTCAAAAAATTGCCGCAGCTTGTCAAGAGTTGGATGCACAATTAGTAATCTCTTTGGGTGGTTCGGCTAATCCTGAAGTTCTGCAAGGAATAGTAGGAAATCCTTTAGTAGTTCGTTATGCACCGCAATTACAATTATTAGAGAAAGCAGATTTAACTATTACTCATGCAGGATTAAATACCACATTGGAATGTTTAACAAATGGTGTACCAATGGTAGCCATTCCTGTTGCTAATGATCAACCAGCAGTAGCTTCTCGAATAGTTTGGTCAGGATGTGGGGAAGCTGTACCTGTGAAGAAAGTTAATGTTGATAATTTACGGACTGCTATTAAAAAAGTGTTGACGGAAAATAGTTACCGCAAGAATGCTTTGCGGTTACAAGCAGCAATTAGAAAAGCCGGGGGAGTAAAGCAAGCGATTGATATTGTTGAACAGGCTGTCTCTACTGGTAAGCCTGTTTTAGCTCAGAAATAAATGTTTTTCAAAAATAACAATAGACAAAAGGAATAAAACAATATGGACTGGGACAATAACTCAATTGTAATTTATTCCAATTTTCCATTTCATCTAGAAGATTGGTCTCCTCTTTCTATTAGCAAAGGTATTGGTGGTAGTGAAGAAGCGATAATTTATTTAAGTCAAGAACTAACAAAGTTGGGTTATCAAGTCACTGTGTTTAACAGATGCGGTGATATGGAGGGAGAATATAACGGTGTAGTTTATCAGTCTGTTGATAAATTTAATCCCCAAGATAATTTCAATGTTTTTATTTGTCACCGTGCTTGGACACAACCAATGCAGATGAAAGTCAAGGCTAAAAAAATTGCTATTTGGATGCACGACAACCCTCAATTATTTTCTGTTATAGAAGAATCTCAACGTGCGGAATTTTTAGGAAGTTTTGACAAGCTATTTATGCTGTCAAATTTCCATAAAGCTATGCTACCAGACTGGATACCTGAAAATAAAATCTTATTGACTACTAATGGCATTAATTTAGAAGATTTCAATTTAACAGGAATTGCTAGAAATCCGAAAAGACTAATTTCGATTAGCGATTATACAAGAGGCATTGAAAATTTATTAATGCAATGGGATAAGGTTCTTAAAGAAGTACCGGATGTGGAGTTGCATATTTTTTATGGTTGGCAAGGAGTTGATGCACTCATTAATTCACCTTATATTGATAGATTTCCCCAATTACCAGATAAAAAGAAGCAAATAATGCAACTGTTTGATCAAAAAAATGTTTATGAACATGGCAGAATTGGACACAAGCAGTTGGTTGAGGAATTATTTAAATCAGGTATTTGGGTTTATCCATGTCATACTGCTATTGAAATTTTCTGTATTAGTGCTTGGAAAGCGCAAGCTACTGGTTGTGTTCCTGTAGTCACAACTTATGCAGGTTTAGAAGAAACTGTCCAATCAGGAATTAGAATTAAAGGACCTGCGGGAGATGAGGAAACTAATCATATTTTCGTTGAATCAGTGATAGACTTGTTGAAAAATCCTGAAAAACAAGAAAATTTAAGACAAGAAGCATTATCCCTCAGAGATGCTTTTGGTTGGGATAAAGTTGCTAAACAATGGCATGAAGAATTTATTTTGAACTAACTAAAAATGTGTGTATTAGTGGAGATCAACAACCTCAACTAAAGCGTTTTTTTCAGAATGGCCTGATTTTTCTCTCTTTATCTCCTTCATAGGTACAAATTCCGTAGGAGAAAATTGCCGTTCTAAAAAACGTTCTGGTCTAAACTGTTTAGAATCAGGATATAAATCTTCTCGATGATGAGGATGTCCACCGATAGGAATACAAAAATCAAATATTATTCCTATCGGTAAAACTCTACTAGTCACTAACTATTATCGGGCGGTTAATAGCGCTTTGGTTGCGGATTCTCCTAAAACTTTGACTTGGCGATTTAATTGGAAATTTAACAAAGCTACAACTGTTATCTCTGCTAAAAGTGCCAGAAAAATTGTTGTCGTCCGAGTGTATTCTATCGCTGCCCAAGGACAGGTGGAGAATAACCACAAAAGGGGATGTTTTGAAGGACTAACACCCAAAATGGCAAGAACAATTGATGGTAAAAACATCGCTACACCAATAGTTCCCACTGTCCATACATAACGCTTGGGATGTTTCATGAGTAGCATCAATTGAGCAATTGTGGCATACATTAACATCAGTGTGAAAGCTAAAACCATAGCTAATATGACTTTATTCTTATCAACACTACCATTATAAAAATTAGTAGGTGAGAACAGAATCCAGATTATTATGGGGGTGGTAGCAATTAATAGATTAATTGCTATGGCAACAATAGCTGGGCTTTTTTCACCAAATACTAAATCTTGTAATATGGATTTATCTCGATGATTTTGGTGTCTATATCTTGCCCAATCTTGGATAGTTTGCCGCTGAGGTGAAAGCACAATAGTTAAAATTAGAACTAGGGCAAAATTAAGTAAAGCCATGAGGATTATAATCCCTATATCTGATTTGTTTTCAACTGCACCTATAGTCAATCCCAAAAACATTACCTGAGTAAAGGCTATAAATAAATAACTTTGTTTTTTACTCAATATTGTGCTATCTGTATTCCGAAAGCAGCGTTTCATTGCTTGCCAAATACCGTAGGAACAAATTCCGTAATTCACTAAATGAAAGCCGACTAAGGTAAGGAAATTTTTTCCTATTGGTAAGTAGAAAAATTGTAATTGGCTTATTGATGAATCTTTATAGGAACGAAACAGATTAGGAAATAGATAATTGGTGATATCCCAGGGACTAAAAAATCTAATCCAAGTTAGGGGATTATTAAAGTCTCCATAAGACGATACCATTGTCATTGTCATAAACAAAAATACAAGTACAGCACCGCTACCCAACCAAGGTTGAAAGTTGCCGAACCAACGACTCATTAAACCAAAAATTAGGGCTGCACTGTAGAAGAAAAGACAACTCGCTGCAATCACAGCATAATAACTGAAAATGTAACTGAAGGCGATTTTAGCAGAATGTCCAGCCCATAAATGCAAAGGAATGGCTGTAAGGACAAAAAGATAAATTAAACTGGGGACTCCAATAATTTTTCCAGTTAAAATGCTTGTTTCTGTTTGGGGACTTAGGCGAATAAAATTCAATGTTCCTCGTTGTTCTTCTTTGGCTAAATCACTGATAAGTAAATAAGTTCCGCCAACTAAGAGGGTAAAAATGAAAATTACGCTAAGTGTTAAAAATGTGTATTCCCAATGATCTCGCCACCATAATTGCCAGTCTATTTTATCTAAAGGACAAATATTTTTCGATAAATAGTTCTGAAGGTCAGCTAATTCGGTTTTAACTTGCTCAAGTTGGGCTTCTAAATTGGGAATTATGGTATTATCTGATAGTTGAATTTGCTGATAATTAGTTATTTTTTGGTTAAGTAAGTTTTGTTGTTTATAAAGTTCTTGTTCCTGATTTTGGTATACTTCTCGCAAAGTGCAGTAGGTTGCTCGGAGATAGTAGTTTTCATCGGGGAAGTCTCGGAATTGAAATATGAAAACTATGAGTTGTAGTAGCAAAGAAGAACCCATAGATATGATCAGATTAAAAGGTTTGAATCTGCCTTTTATTTCTCGAAATAACTGGGGATTTAATTCTCCAACTCTGTCTATGAAATTTAGTAACATTGTCAATACCTCTAAAAGTTGAGAAGTTTTATTTGGGAACAATTTCTAACTTTGTGTAGAAAATAAATCCAAAATCTAAAATCCAAAATTATCTATGATGCTTGTTTATGACCTAATTTGAGGAAAATAGTTTCTAGGTCTTCTTGGGTACAATGAAACTCTGTTAAGGGAATTCCTGCACTGATAAGCGATCGCAATAAATCGGCGGAATCTTCTGGTTTACCGGAAAAATTCACTCGCACACTATTTTGACTAAGTATTAATTCCCATTCTTCCACTAAGGGATGATTTTTTAACTCACTCACTAATATATCTATATTGCCCAAAGTGGTGATAAAAATCTGCTGTCGGGAAAGACGTTGATAGAGATGTTTGAGTGAGGAACTTTCTACTAAAAAACCTAATTCCATAATTCCTACGGATGTACATAACTCTGCTAAGTCGCTAAGTACATGAGAGGAAATTAAAATTGTCATACCAGCTTCTTGCAAAGCTTTAATAATTTCCCGGAACTGCATCCGCGCAATGGGATCGAGTCCCGAAACAGGTTCGTCTAAAAGTAGTAAAATCGGTTCATGAATAATGGTGCGAGCTAAACTTAAACGCTGTTTCATCCCCCGTGACAGGGTAGAAATCATACTATGGCGTTTATTACCCAGTTGAATTAGTTCTAAAACTTCGTGGAGACGTTGGGTACGGCGCTTTCCTTGTAAGCGATACAATCGAGCAAAATAATCTAAATAGTCCCAAACTGTCAAATCTTCATACAGTGGGTAGTCATCAGGTAAATAACCAAGACGACGTTTAAGTTTCAGGTTGTTTTGATCTTGCAGAAGGCGATGGTCCAAAGGACCCGCTACGCGATCGCCATTAATATAAATTTCCCCCGTAGTTGGTTCTTCAGCAGTGGCTAACATCCGAATTAGGGTGGTTTTACCTGCACCATTAGGACCAATTAATCCGTAAACTTCACCCGTATGGATTTCTAAGTCAACATCATTGACAGCAATATGTCTTTCAAATTGCTTAGTGAGTCCAGTGGTGCGAATTGCTATTTCTTTTACCATCGCGGCTGGGTGTGGCTTGTGTGCAATAGTTAACTTAACTCGGTTATACAATAGTATTTCCTTCCGTTTCGGAAATGGAAACAAAACAATTTAAAAATTCAGGAGTCAGGAGTCAGGAGGAAAAAAGAAGGAAGAAGAAATCACAAAATTCCTCTCCCTGCGTTCCTTGCCATATCAAACATTCTGTATCTTGAATCCTTACCTTAAACTGAACAAGTAAAAATTTTTAAAATTTTTGCCTATTCCCCCTGGCCTCTTCCCTAACTCAAACTCTCACAGATCGGTTAAATTAGCGGTATGCTGCAATTGAGAAATCATAGAGACAAATATGCCAAGAACACAGAAAAACGATAACTTTGTTGACAAATCCTTTACCGTGATGGCAGATATCATCCTCAAGATATTACCAACCAACAAAAAGGCGAAAGAAGCCTTTGTTTATTATCGAGATGGAATGTCCGCACAGGCAGAAGGCGAATATGCCGAAGCACTAGACTACTATACAGAAGCCTTAGAAATGGAGGAAGACTCTAATGATCGGAGTTATATCCTTTATAACATGGGTTTAATTTATGCCAGTAACGGCGATCATAATAAGGCTTTAGAGTATTATCATCAGGCCATTGAACTAAATCCACAATTACCCCAAGCCTTGAATAATATTGCTGTGATTTATCATTTTCAAGGTGAGAGAGCTAAGGAAACAGGGGATAATGACGGTGGTGAAGCATTGTTTGATCAAGCGGCTGATTATTGGATTAGAGCGATTCGTATGGCTCCCAATAACTATATTGAAGCTCAGAACTGGATAAAAACCACCGGGCGATCGCAAATTGACGTATTCTTTTAACTTAGGCATTAGCCATGAGTCGGTTGTAAAATTTTGCCTCACAACTGACAACGAATAACTGACAACCGACAACTGACAATTAACAAATTATGATTGATAGTGAACAAGTTCGTAAAGTCGCTAATCTCGCTCGTTTAGAATTAACAGCAGAGGAAGAAGCACAATTTACCACTCAACTGGGTGGTATTCTAGACTATATAGAACAACTAAATCAACTGGATGTCACCAATGTAGCGCCGACAACCAGAGCTATTGATGTTAGCAACGTCACCAGAGAAGATATTCTCCAACCCTATCCCGAACGAGAAGCAATCCTCAACAGTGCGCCTCAACAGGAAGGAGATTTTTTCCGAGTTCCCAAAATTCTTAATGCTGATTAGCTAGGAAGCAACTGAATTTTAGATTTTAGATTTTAAATTTTGGATTTTGGATTTTGGATGGAAGATTCAAGATCCAAAATTTAAGAAAGTTGTTCTCCCTCAACTTGATAACAATATGAACACAAAAGAGTAGAGACGCTCCGAGGAACGTCTCTACATCCCCGTAGGGACAGGGGATTAGGGGATTAGGTTTTTGGGTATGACCTAAATATAGCAGATGATTTTTTATTTGCCAAGTAGTTGAGAATTATTTTTCTATTACTAGTATTAGAACGAACATAATTCTATATCCAGATTTTCAATTATAAAATGGACAAAGCTCTATTTCTCCTCAAAAACCATCATCTTTTATAGTATTTCCTAGTCTAACGAAGTACAAATTTATCTGCGTTTATCTGCGTTTATCTGCGTTCTGACCATTTCATCGGTGTTCATGAATTTATCCCAAAACCGAAAATAAAGACCATAGTTACAATTAAACTTGTGATGATGAATACTATGGTGCGTTGGTGTAATCCAATGTTTACCCCAAAAACCACGCATCCATGAATACGGATAAACTTCATAACCCGTATGATTGACAACACCAAATATCGTCATTAACGTTAGTAATAGTCCCACCATACTAATGTGAATGGGAATAATAAAAACCATCAGGGGAATGATAATTGCCTGCATCATACTCTCAACAGGATCAAAAGAAAAAGAAGTCCAGGGTGTAGGATTAATAGATTCGTGATGGACTTGATGAAAGCAGCGATATATACTAGGAATATGCAACCAGCGATGAGTCCAATAAAAATAAGTGTCGTGGAGAATCAAATATATAAATAGACTCAAAGGTAAATAAACCCAACCATAATCCATAAAGTTTAAGTAAACCTTGGTATATCCCAAGTTGATCATTTCGATCATAAAAGCACTTGGTAATGCAAAAATCAAACAGGAAAAAAGAGACCACTTGATTTCACTCTTCATTTTACTCTTGCGTTGGTGCATATCATGGAGACGACGAACCTCCCAAGAGGGGGGACGACGAACCCAAAGCAACCAATAGAGAACCGAAGATACAGTTAGGTATCTTGTCGAAAGAACAAAAAACATAAATACAGTTAAAATACCAAATTGCTTCAGAGTAGGGAGCATAAAATTAGCTTTTATTAGTAATAAATATTATAGCGGTATGCACTTGAAATATTCAGTTAGAGAATAAGTAAGTGTAGAAATTTTCCAACGGTCAATTTTCAGTTGACACCCTTGCACCATTAGGAATATCTAACTCAATAGTTGGACCTCTATCAAGAACTTCAATATCCCATTGTCCACGACTAGAGGATTCAAACGCAACATAACGACCATCAGGACTGATACTAGGATTTCTCACCCAACCACGATAAGTAGGGGTCAAAACTTGTGATTGTTGGGAAGCGCGATCGTAAAGTGCAACAACAGGTCTACCTTGATCACTGGTAAGATAACAAATATAACGTCCTGTATAACTCAAACTAGGACTTTCTATAATTACCGACTGCCTGTTTAATCTCGGTGTAGGAATAAAACTTTGATTTTCTAAATCGTATAATAACAACTGCTGATAACGAGACCGATTGGAGACAAAAGCCAAAAAACGCCCATTACCACTGATAGCAGGTTGTTCTTCAGTATATCGGCTATTGAGAGAAGTAACTCCCAGAGGGATATTATCAGCACTACAAGATATCAGCAAACTTGTCAAACCAAAAATTAGGCTCCAATAAATTGACTTTTGGAGCCAGAAGCTAGGTATAAATGTTTTCACATTACTGTTTTCCGTCGTCAACCCCAAAAGTGTTAAATGTCATCATCAAAATCGGAATTATCTGGCTCGTTATTTGGCTTGTTAATGGGATTGTAAGGAACATATTCCGTTGGGATAGCTTCATCATCATCCTGTCTTCTGGGAGCAACTGAATCTCTCGGTGGACGACGTTTTCTGGGTCTAGGAGTAGGGGTAATATCATCCTCACGATTTTCTTGACGTTGAGGGCGATTATTGCCGGTATTGTTGCGACGTGCTGGTTTTCTCACTGCATCTTGGGAATTTGAAGTTTCCCAATCGTCAACTGGTTTGGGAGTAGAACCCCAATTTTCATCTTCATAACCCTCACTGGGACGACCGACTGAACGCCCAGAATTGTTACGACGCTTTCTTTCTGGTGATTCTGGTTTTTCCCTGGTACGTGGGTTTGGTGAACTGCGTGGTGGCTGATCTTCGTAATAGTCGTCACGGGTGGAACGTTCATCTCGACTACCGCGAATTCTTGGACGTTGAGGGGCTTCTTCGTCTTCTTCATAGGGTAGTGGCTCTAAATCCGCGTCCATTTCGGCTTGATATTTGCGCCGCTCAGAATAAGAATATTTTCTGCTAACTTCGCGTTCATCGTCCACGATGGGAGTATTTCGTTTGGCTTGTTGAGTAGCGATACTTCGCAGACGAATACTTTCGACAGCAAAAAATACTGTAGAACCGACCAAAAGCAATTGACCAAATTGCAAAATTGGATCAAGTCGCCATCCTTGAAATACGAGAATAAAGCCGCACAACAAGCCAACTGCGGCAAAAAAGATGTCTTGATCTCTTGAGAGTTCTGGGCGGACAGAACGAAGAAAGTACAATGCTGCTCCAGCTACAGCTAGGAAAATTCCTAGAATACTGGCTGAGTTTGCTCCAAAATTCACCTGAGCCAAAACACTGGCTGAGTTCAGCCCCAAATTAACCATTGGTGTTTTCCTAATATCAAATCTATATTAACGAGTTACACTTACTATCACTATTTTAACCAGTCATAATATTGTGGAAGAGGAATACTGGAGTCTAGAAGAAAGAAAAAGAAGATGCTTCCCCAGTCCCCAGTCCCCAGTCCCCAGTCCCAAAAATTAAAAACGTTGGATTTTATCTTTTTGGCTAATGAAAATTAGACCAATGGTAGCAGGGATAACGACGATCGCAGTCCCCCAAAGGAGACTCCAAAGAAAATTTGCTAAAGAGGGTGTCATAGTTCTCAACCTTTTTTTACACAGTTTATTTTCATTTTAATCTTGGATTACTTTCTTGAAAAGTAAAACAGGATTATCTGGGTTATTGGTCGGATGTAATACAATCGAGTGCTGAGAAAGCCCACTCCTACAGGTTTGACGATTTCCTGAATGTATCTCAATTAAGTACATACTTCACACCTAACTTGGTGTTTACTTGATTGATGATCCCAAGTCAATAACTTTGTTTTTCTATTTTCACAATAAAATGGCACTATTTAGTTAAAATTGAGGGAAGAATACGTTACAAAACTTAAAGTTTATCAACTTGCGCCCAAGTTTTGGATTCTCTCACAGATGGTAGCTAAACAAAATGACTGGTGTTAACTTGACTGCTTGGATTCTTGGTCCGGTTTTGGGAGTGATGACGTTTTTATTTATTTTCCGCATTATTCTAACGTGGTATCCCCAAATCAATCTCAATAGTTTGCCTTTTAGTCTAATCGCCTGGCCGACTGAACCCTTTTTAATCCCGTTGCGGAAGTTTGTACAACCTATTGGTGGTGTGGATATTACCCCGATTATTTTGGTGGCAATTTTCAGCTTTATCCGGGAAATTTTGCTAGGTCAGCAAGGGTTACTGACCATGTTAGACAAGTAATTAGGAGTTCGGAGTCAGGAGTTCGGAGTTCAGAGTCAGGAGTCAGGAGTCAGAAGTCAGGGGTCAGGAGTCAGGGGTCAGGAGTTCGGAGTCGGGAGGAAGAAAGAAGGAAGAAGAAAATTACCCAATGACCAATGACTAATTACTGCATTTTCATGTCCTGGACAAAGCTGGTGTAAATATTACCTTCTAAAAATTGTGGGTTTTCCATAATTTTTTGATGAAAGGGAATGGTTGTAGGGACTCCTGTAATGGCACATTCTCTTAATGCGCGTTTCATCCGGGTAATGGCGGTGGCTCGGTCTGCTCCCCACACAATTAATTTACCTATGAGAGAGTCGTAGTAAGGGGGGATATGGTAGTCCGTGTATACGTGGGAATCAATCCGCACTCCTGGTCCTCCGGGGGGAAGATAACCGCTAATTCTGCCGGGGGCCGGACGAAAATCATGATCTGGATCTTCGGCGTTAATCCGGCATTCAATGGAATGTCCTCTCAGAACCACTTCTTTTTGTGTGAGCTTTAGTCTTTCACCTTGAGCAATGCGAATTTGTTCAACAACTAAGTCTATACCAGTAATCATTTCCGTGACTGGATGCTCAACTTGTATCCGGGTGTTCATTTCCATGAAGTAGAACTTACCGAATTTATCTAGAAGAAACTCAATAGTTCCTGCTCCGGTGTAGTTAATAAACTGGGCGGCTTTAACGGCAGCTTTGCCCATTTTTTGCCGTAAGTCAGGGTCAAGAGCAGAACTAGGGGCTTCTTCTAGGAGTTTTTGGTTACGACGTTGAATTGAACAGTCTCTTTCACCCAGATGGATAACATTACCGTAGTTATCCGCTAAGATCTGAAATTCAATGTGGCGGGGACGTTCAATAAATTTTTCTATATAAACGCCTGCGTTGCCAAAAGCTGCTCCGGCTTCCCCCCGTGCGGCGAAGAAAAGTTTGACAAATTCGTCTTCGGAACGGACTAGCCGCATTCCTCGACCGCCTCCGCCTGCGGTAGCTTTAATCATCACAGGATAACCAATTTTTTTGGCGATCGCTAATCCTTCTGCTTCTGATTCTACTAACCCTTCACTACCGGGAACTGTAGGTACACCAGCCTTTTGCATTGTTTCTTTGGCTGTGGACTTATCCCCCATGAGCCTGATAGATTCAGGACTAGGACCAATAAAAGCAATGTGGTGGTCGGCACAAATTTCGGCAAATCTGGCGTTCTCTGATAAAAAACCATAACCAGGATGAATGGCACTAGTATTGCGCGTTAGTGCAGCAGCAATAATATTGGGAATATTCAAATAACTCTTACTGCTGGCAGGTTCACCAATGCAAACCGCTTCATCTGCAAGTTGGACGTGGAGAGCATTTCTGTCAACAGTCGAGTGAACAGCTACTGTGGCAATTCCCATTTCTTCACAGGCTCGGAGAATGCGAAGGGCTATTTCCCCTCGATTGGCAATTAATATTTTGTCAAATTTCATTTTCTAGTTACGATATCAGTACCAGTAGATTCACATTTTCTCCCATCCTGTTGACATAAAGCTGTTGCATTACTGTAAATCGTGACAGGAGATCCCCAAACATAATTTTTAACAGACTATTAGATTATGTGGCATCTTTCCTAGACCTTTTAATATGACTTGTGCTGCAACTATATTTCTGTTAGTCTCATACCCATTCAAAAAATATTTGGGAAATATTTGAAAAATCTTGTGTTTGAGAGATTTTTTATGTTATACTACAATCTGTGTTCAAAACCGCGCGGATGTGGCGGAATTGGTATACGCGCACGCTTGAGGTGCGTGTGGGCATAGCCCTTGCGAGTTCGAGTCTCGCCATCCGCATTTTGAATGTAAATAACCCGCTGTTAGGTCAGAAAAATGACTATAGCAGCGGGTTTTTAAGTATTACAAAGATTTTCGGGGAAATAAACCACATTTTTTGATCTCACGCAAAGGCAGAAGGAGAAATTAGGAGTATTGATAAGAGAACTCCACAAAAAAGATGATCCAATTTCGTGGGATGGGCATCTTGCCCGTTCTTGTATTATTAGCGGGCTTTTCGGCCCGCACCACCATAAATTTTGGGATATTTTTTTAATTGGAGAACTCTAAATCAAATGCGATCGCTATAGTATATAGATAGATGAACTTTTGTAAAGAAAATTGACTACTATTTTTAATCCGACACATAACGTAATCTTGCCAACTGCTTGGCATTGCCTAACTCCCTTATGGCAAGGTGGGGAAGAAGTTGTTAAAAAGGGTTTACCTCACACTCAGTTAGCTCCAACCTGGCAATTATTGCTTTTGGGTGATGGTTCTCCGACTCGGCACGTTCAATTGCTGACTGGTGAGCCGACGGAAGTTGATGTGATTGATATGTCATCCATTGGTATGAATTCAGATCATGCACCAGATATAATTCAAATGTTACCGGGACCAAGAGTACGCCGACAGGTGTGGGTAAGAACTGCCTCTGGACAGCGATTATATTATGCTGCTTCTTGGTGGGAAGCAAGTCACGTAGATGAGTATTTACAAAACAAGTCTTTACCAATTTGGGCAAGTCTAGCACGGTTACGGACTGAATTGTATAGAGATGTCCAAGGTATTTATTATGGTAACTCAGAGGCGTTAGAGTCAGGTTTTCAGGAAGAAGGACCTTTTTGGGGTCGTCATTATTTGTTTTGGCATCATGGACAACCGCTAACTTTGATTTATGAAGTTTTTTCGCCGTTTTTAACTAAATATTTAGGCGCTATGAATTATGAAGGTTAATCTTGCCAATGACTAATCCCCAAAACCAGAGAAAGGTTACATCTACAGCAGTTGCGGAAACTAATAGACTTTTAATGTCAAATTTGTGTCACAATCAACCCTAAACCCCTACCCACTGCTTCTATATTACATCCTTTCTAAAACCTTAATTCCCAACAAAGATAATCCCAACTTGAGAGTTTTTGCAGTTAAATCACACAACATTAACCGCGAAGTTCTGGCAGGTTCTTCAGATTTGAGAACAGGGCAATTTTCATAGAACTTGTTAAACTTATCGCTGAGTTGATACAAATAATCACACAAACGATTTGGTAATAAATCCTGCTCGACTTCCTTAATTACCTCCTCAAGTTGCAGAAGATGTTTAGCTAAAGTTAATTCTGCATCTTCTTTTAGTAAGATTTGGCGATTTATTCCCAAGTTGGTAAAATCAATATTCCCTTGACGACTAATACCTTGAATCCTCACATAAGCATAGAGAAGATAAGGGGCTGTATTGCCTTTGAGAGATAACATTTTGTCATAACTAAAGACATAACTACTGGTGCGATTTTGACTTAAATCAGCATATTTAACCGCACTAATCCCCACTACTTCAGCGACATTTTGGATAAATTCTTCCGTTTCTGTGCGGCTATCTTCTTGTAATCTCTTTTCTATGTCTGCACGGGCGCGGTTAATAGCTTCATCTAATAAATCTCGTAACCGCACAGTATCCCCAGAACGAGTTTTAAATTTTTTGCCATCTTCACCTAATACTAACCCAAAAGGAACATGAACTAATTCCACATCATCAGGTATCCAATTGGCTTTTCTTGCGACTTGGAAAAATTGGGCAAAGTGGTTAGATTGTCCTTCGTCTGTCACATAAATAATCCGCTTGGCTTTATCTTCTTGAATCCGATAACGTAAGGCTGCTAAATCTGTGGTTGCGTAGTTATAACCACCGTCAGTTTTTTGGACAATTAAGGGTAAAGGACTACCTTCCCTATTTGTAAAACCATCCAAGAAAACACATTTTGCCCCTTGACTTTCTTCTAGTAATCCCGTTGTTGCTAAATCTTTAACAACTTTTGGTAATAAAGGATTATAAAAAGATTCACCTCTTTCTATTAATTTGATATTCAGTAAATCATAAATGATTTTAAATTCCTTTCGAGAAGCCTCACAAAGAAGATCCCATGCGTCTTTTGTGAATTTATCCCCGGATTGTAGGCTTACTACTGCTTTTCGGGATCTTTCTCGAAATTCTTCATCGTTATCAAATTTCTTCTTAGACTCTCTATAGAACTCAACCAAGTCTCCTATATTTACATCACCAAGTAAATAGTTGCCTAGAGGAGTTTCCATAAACATAATACCCTGTAGATCGGGATAACAATCAACAAGATGAGTAATTAACATCCCAAATTGTGTACCCCAATCACCAACATGATTTAATCTTAAAACATCATGACCACAAAATTCTAAAATCCGGGCAATGGAATCACCAATAATCGTAGAACGTAAATGTCCAACGTGCATTTCTTTAGCAATATTCGGACTAGAAAAATCCACAATTTGCTTTTGGGGAATTGTCGCTTTAGGTATTCCCAATCTAGAATCTAATTGAATGGCGTTAAGTTGTGCTTCTAAATAAGATGTTTGTAATTTGAGGTTAATAAAACCGGGTCCAGCGATTTCTGGAGGTTCACAAATATCAGATACATCTAGTTTATTGACAATTTCCCCAGCGATAATTCTGGGTGGCTTTCCTAACTTTTTACTCAAGGATAAAGCCACATTAGCTTGATAGTCACCAAATTTAGGATTACTTGCAGAAACCAAAATTGGATCTGTATTGGTATAATCTGTACCAAAAGCAGCCACTAAAGCTTGTGTTAATTTGAGTTTTAGTTGTTCTTGTGTAGCGTTCATTATGTAAATTGTATCTTTGTCTGTTGTTTAATGATGTGATGTTTGATCATTGGAGATGTCATTGGGAAACCAATTGTCATCTAGAGCTTGCAAAAGGCTAATCTGAGCATCTGGAGGCAGTGAACATAACTTAGAAACGGATTTAATAGCGACGGGATGAGCTTTTTCGTAGAATGTTTGTAATTGAGAATTAAGACTAGGACTATCTTCCAAACGTCCTTGAATTTGAGCGCGAAAGTTGACAATTTCCGCAGCCCAGTGATTACCGGATCTCCGTTTTTCAGATTCCCAGTAAGACAATTTGAGGAGATGTTCTAGAACACGGGTTAAAAGACTAATCAGGGCGCGTTTGTCGGTTTTCCCCATAATTTCTAGTTCTTCGATTAAGCTATCCCAATCTATGTTTTCAAAATCACGGTTTTGGATTTGTTGGATAGTTTCTTGTGTCCATTGGTTGTAATCGGTGTCATGAAGAGATGATGTCATAGTTTTCTTCTCTAGTATTTTTTGGGAGATTTACTTATTAATCATCTAACTTGGTTAATTATAACATTGAAGAGATAATTTTTATATAAATTATATTTCATTTTTCTAAAATTACGCTACAACCGCAAACAAACTACAAATTCCTGCTAACACTAAATATTGTTGTTGTGGATCAGCAATTACAGAAAAAATAATTGTCGCCAAAATTAAGGCTAAAATCTCGCCACTGATAGCAAATGCAAGGCGAAAACTATTCAAATTAGTCCGTTCATCGTAATCTTGAGTAAGTTCGGGAGTCATTGCTACATAAGGCAAATTCACCGCAGTAAATAACGCCTCGGATATCATCCCAATAATTACATAATAGGAAAATAACTACCAAATATTACTACTTTCATCACTGCTAAATTGAGGGACAACCCACAGCAAAAAATGCGAAAGTGCAAAGGGAATTGCCCCATAAAATAACCAAGGTAAACTTGGAAGATTTAGTCTAGGCACTAGAACAATTATCTCAACACTTAGAATTATCTGGTGTTATATAGCAATCCTATTTGATTTATGAAGGGAATTTTTAAAACGAACCGCAGAGGCGCAGAGATCGCAGAGGTAGAGAAAAAGAGGTGTTTATATCTTATTTAGGATTGCTATATAGCGGTTATGTTTATTTATTCTCTCGTTGTTCTTGCAGTTTTAGCATCATTTCTGCATGAATCTCACGAGTAATGGGATAGAAGTAAACTAAAACCAAACCTGCAATTAAACAAATTGTTGGTATGGGTCCAACAGCAATCCGAATTGCTAAAAGTGCTGATTCCGGTTGTATGGGTAAAGAACTTTGCCCAGCCACAGCTTCTTTAAAACCATAAGCTTGTAAAGTATTACCGACTAAAAACAACCCAAAAGCTAAACCAAATTTTTGTAATAAAACCATGAAACCATAGAAAATTCCTTCCCGTCGTTGTCCGGTTTGCAATTCATCTAATTCAATCACATCAGGTATCATTGACCAAGGAATTAGATAAGCTGTAGAAACTCCCACACCTGCCATAACAGCCATGACATACATGAGGACAACTTGATTTGGTTGCAGGAAAAATAATCCAGCAGCAGCAATAATCCAGGAACTCATTCCTAAAAAATAAACGAGTTTTTTGCCAATTTTTTTACTTAAATTACTCCAAATAAATAACATTAATAAAGCCGTTCCCTGAACTGCAATCATGACTGTGGGAACATCTCCCTCGTTCAGCTTCATACAATTAACCACAAAATAGGGAATAATACTGGCGGTGATTTGCACACCTAACCAAGAAAAAAGATAAATGGCAATTACAAACAAAAAAGGTCTATTGCTAAAGACAATTTTTAGCTGTTCCAGAAAGGGAATTTCGGCTTCTTGTGGTAAAGAAATCCGTTTTGCTTCAAAAGCCAAAATGCGATCGCGCACCCCATAAACGCACCAATACAAGGACAATACCGAAATCACGGTACACACAGCCGCTAAAACTAAATATTGTTGTTGGCGATCGCTAATTTGTGAGAAAATAATTTTTGATAAAATCAACGATAAAATACTACCACCAATGGAAAACGTGAAGCGAAAACTATTTAAACTAGTCCGTTCATCGTAATCCTGAGTTAATTCAGGAGTCATGGCTGTATAAGGCAAATTCACAACAGTGTAAAATACCTGAGAGACAATCCCAATTACCACATAATACCAAAATAAACACCAAACATTAATACTTTTGTCGGCAGTAAATTGGGGGACAATCCATTGCAAAAAAAAGAGAAATCCAAAAGGAATTGCCCCATATAAAAGCCAAGGTAAACGACGACCCCAGCGTCGGGATTGGGTTTTATCAGTCAACATTCCCACCATAGGATCATTGATACCATCCCAGATTTTGCCAATCATCAAAATACTACCTGCCAGACCCGCCGGAATTCCTGCCACATTGGTAAAGAAAACCAGCAGATAAAATACAGCAATATTTGCAGTAATAGCCGGACCGAAATCTCCAGCCCCATAAGCTAATTTAGTTTTAAAATCTAATTTTTCACTGGACAGAGATTGATGAAAATCATTATTATGAGAATTATCTTTAACCATAAATTACACCCTTATGAATTGACAATAGACAATAGATAATTAACAATTATTAAGTGTTTGAAAAGTTGACGGCGATGAGAAAGATGCCTCCGGCTCCCGTTAGGGATAGGCTACTACACAAACAAAGTCCACCTGCGTGGACTAACAAAAAATTAAGGGATTGAAACCCATGTATCCCTTACGGGACCGCAGGAACAGATGGGTTTTGTCTGTGTAGTTCCGCGACTTCTATTCGCCAACGCAAGTAATAAATTAGACTTGTTCAAACAACCTCTAACACACTTATTTTACTCTTATGTCAGACCTTTACATTTCTTGGTCAGATTATCACCACAAAATTGAACAATTGGCTGTAAAGATTTATCAATCGGGTTGGGAATTTAACCAAATCGTCTGTTTAGCCAGAGGGGGACTGCGAGTAGGAGATATTCTCTCCCGCATATACAATCAACCATTAGCAATTTTATCTACCTCATCTTACAGCGGCGCAGGTACATATAAAAGAAGTAATTTAATTATTTCTCGGCAATTAACCATGACTAGCGAAAATTTAGGTTCACGGATTCTGCTAGTAGATGATTTAGTAGACTCTGGTATCACTATTCAACAAACAGTTCCCTGGTTACAGAAACATGATGATTTTCCTATTCAAGAAATTCGCACCGCTGTAATTTGGTATAAAGCTTGTTCAGTTGTTGTTCCTGATTACCACGTTGATTATCTAGCTGATAATCCTTGGATTCATCAACCTTTTGAACATTACGAATCTATTAGTCCTTCTGAACTGGCAAACAAGATGAGTCAACGATGATAATTAAAGTTATCTGTCATTTTGTGGGAAAGCGATAGCTGCGCTCGCCGAAGGCATCGCCTAAATCTGTGAGAGTCGTATTTTGGGCGATCGCATCATGAGGTATCAAACTGAACCTGCTAAGGTTGAAAATGGACTGTTAGCGATCGCAAATGCAACCATCACCTGTGACTCCAAGCAGCGACAGCCCTTTAGCACCTATAGCTGCAACCCTTGTTGCCCCTCTTCTCCCCCTAAGTAGAGTAACGTAAATAATTAAAGGTTTGTAGTAAGGTCTTTAGACCTAAAAGTAGGGGGAAGTCAAAAGTCAAAAGTAATATTGAGCAAGCCTTTTGGCAATTGAAAATGGTTGGTTTATTTCCGCTGTGCTGTACTAGATAGCATTTTTGTAGTTGATACCAGAAATCTCCAACTACTTTCCCAAAATTAGGGATCTGTTCTTAATAATGAATTTAAGGCAAAGGTGGAGTCGTTAAGTGCTAACCTAAAAGATGATATCGCTTGATCTGGGGTCTTAAACGAACCCACTTGTGAAAAATAGCTTCATTCATTTAGGCGCAGCATGGTCACCACCGCAGAAAAAACAAACATTGGTTACATTACCCAAGTAATTGGTCCGGTTGTAGACGTTAAGTTCCCCGGCGGTAAATTACCCCAAATCTACAACGCTTTAACCATCACAGGTACAAATGAAGCTGGACAAAACATCAGCTTGACTGTTGAAGTACAGCAACTACTAGGCGACAACCAAGTTCGCGCAGTTGCTATGAGTACCACCGACGGTTTAGTTCGTGGTTTAGAAGTAGTTGATACTGGCGCTCCTATCAGCGTTCCCGTTGGTAAAGCTACCTTGGGACGGATTTTCAACGTTTTAGGCGAACCTGTAGATCAGCAAGGTCCCGTAAACGCGGAAGCATCTCTACCTATTCACCGTGACGCTCCTAAATTCACAGATTTGGAAACCAAACCTTCTGTGTTTGAAACTGGGATTAAAGTTGTTGACTTGTTAACTCCTTACAAACGCGGTGGTAAAATCGGTCTGTTCGGTGGTGCTGGTGTTGGTAAAACCGTGATCATGATGGAATTGATCAACAACATCGCTACCCAACATGGTGGTGTGTCTGTATTTGCGGGTGTGGGTGAACGCACACGCGAAGGAAATGACCTCTACAACGAAATGATGGAATCTGGAGTTATCAACAAAGATAACCTCAATGAATCCAAAATTGCTCTAGTTTATGGTCAAATGAACGAGCCACCCGGAGCTAGAATGCGGGTTGGTTTGTCTGGTTTGACAATGGCTGAGTATTTCCGTGATGTCAACAAGCAAGACGTATTACTATTTGTTGATAACATTTTCCGGTTTGTGCAAGCTGGTTCTGAAGTGTCCGCGCTCTTGGGTCGGATGCCTTCTGCGGTAGGATATCAACCTACTTTGGGTACTGACGTGGGTGCTTTACAAGAACGGATTACCTCCACCACCGAAGGTTCTATTACTTCTATTCAAGCTGTATATGTACCTGCCGATGACTTAACCGACCCCGCACCTGCAACCACCTTTGCTCACTTAGACGGGACAACAGTATTGTCTCGTAGTTTGGCGGCTAAAGGTATCTATCCTGCGGTTGATCCTTTGGGTTCTACTTCCACCATGTTGCAACCCAACATCGTTGGTGATGAACACTACAACACTGCACGGGCTGTACAATCCACCCTGCAACGTTACAAAGAACTCCAAGACATCATCGCCATTTTGGGTTTAGATGAATTGTCTGAAGAAGATCGTTTAATTGTGGCACGGGCGCGGAAAGTTGAACGGTTCTTGTCTCAACCTTTCTTCGTAGCTGAAGTATTTACTGGTTCTCCTGGTAAGTATGTGAAGTTGGAAGACACCATTAAGGGATTCCAACAAATTCTTTCTGGTGAGTTGGATGCTTTACCTGAGCAAGCTTTCTACTTAGTAGGCGATATCACCGAAGCTAAAGCTAAAGCTGAAAAGCTGAAAGGCTAATAGGTAATGGGTAATGGGTAATGGGTAAGAAATTCCTCCCAATTACCAATTACCAATTACCAATCACCAATCACAAGTAGAAACTAAAGAATTATGACTCTGACCGTTCGTGTAATTTCCCCAGACAAAACTGTTTGGGATGCTGAAGCTGACGAAGTAATTTTACCTAGCACCACTGGTCAGTTAGGTGTTCTCAGTGGACACGCTCCTATGCTGACAGCCTTGGATATAGGTGTAATGCGGGTTCGGGCTAATAAAAGTGCTAGTTGGCAAGCGATCGCTCTTTTAGGTGGTTTTGCTGAAGTTGATGACAATGAAGTCACAATTTTAGTCAATAGTGCTGAACGTGGCGACACAATTAACCTTGAGGAAGCTCGTGCTGCTTTTAACGCAGCACAATCTGGCTTAAGTCAAGTTAGCGCAGACGACCGGAAAGCACAATTCCAAGCAAATCAAGCCTTTAAACGCGCTCGCGCTCGTTTTCAAGCTGCCGGCGGTTTGGTGTAAATTGTGTAGAGCATCGAAAATTAATGAGGGTGGGCGATTTTGTCCACCCTTATTTTATTGGTATTTTATTTAATTTCTCTTACCTTCTACAATTTGAATTTCCTTTTCTGTATCTAACCCATAAAGTTGATAAACAAGTTTATCTATTTCTTGTTCTAATGCTGTAGTATCCCCATTAGGATTAACTTGTTTGATAGCCAGGATTTCATTGACAAGATTGATAAATGGTTGTTGATGATCAATGCTAACATCAGGTATTGGTAATTGATTTAGATATATTGGCTTAACATTAACATCAGTATAACAAAGCCTATAATACTTATTCATCAATTTTGAGTTGAGGATACTCAGTAAAAACTTAATATCGTGTCCTGAGTTTTTTTGATATACATAACTAAGGGAATCCATAGGTATATAATCACCTATTATATAGGCACATTCTAGCCACCTTGCATTCATATCTAAACTGTTTGTTCTAATCCTTTGAATAATAATTTTTTCTGTAGAAAAATATTCATTAAAGTAAGTTGACGGTAGCCCTGTTATAGTTTTTAAATATTTAGGCTTCCATTTAATTGCATACAAATCTGCTATATCAGCACCAGCAATTAAAGGATATATACCTGGAGTTTCAGAAATATATTTTTTATTATTACCTGTTCTTAATCCATACTTTAAATTATAGTTTCTTTCCAGAGGTTCGGAAATATCATCCATTTTGGTCACTAGATTTCTTTCATCATTTGTCAGGTATAATCTCCATTCTTTTTCTGAAAATGACTTTATTTCATCTTGGGTAGCTGTGTAATTTCTATAAATCAGATTTTGACTACCAGGTAAAACTTGTTTAATATTTATCAATGGAATTGATTTTAATTCTTCAATAATTAAAGAATGACATCTGGTATCTTTAGCATCAGTAAAAGGCTTATAATAATCGAACACATCAAAAATATCAAAATTACTCTGTAACCAACTTCTAAAAATTTTTGCGGAAGAATTTGTTACCCAACTATCAGGTGTTATATATGCCAATCTTCCTTTTTTATGCAATAGCTTTAAACCTCGATAATAAAATATTATATAAGTTTCTATTTCACCAATTAATATTTCAGAGTAAATATTAGTATATTCAGGATTATTTTTTCTATTAATACTGATTCCATAAGGAGGATTACCAATAATTACATCAAAACCGATAAAATCACCTTCATCATTCAAAACTTCAGGAAATTCAAACCGCCATTCAAAAGCATTTTGATACAATTTACCACTTTTTTTATCTTCAATTTCAGCATTGAGTTCATTAATTTCTTGTTCTAATTTTTCTTGCTTTTGTTGACGACTTTTTGCTTCTGCTTTACTTTCTGCAAATAATGACTTTTGATCTCGTAAATGACGAAGTTCTGCAACTTTTTGATTTCGCTTTTCTATATTCGGATCATTGCTACTAATTTCTGTGCGTATATTACCCTTAATATCATTAATTAATCGTTCCATTTCCTGTTTTTGATCTTTGTTATCAGGATTACGATAGGTTTTTATAGCATTTCGATAACTTTCAATATTCCAATCGCTTTTTTTCAAAATTGTCCGTAAATCCCAATTTAAAGGAAAACGACTGATTAAAGAATTACCAATTTTAATATTAATATCAATATTTGGTAAAGTTTCCAGTTCTCCTATATTCCCCTCTCCTGGTAGCAGAGGAGTTAGGGATGATGTCTTATAATAAGCATTCTTTAAAAGCTCAATCCATAAACGTAACCGACAAATATTAACTGAATTAGGATTGATATCTACACCAAATAAACAGTTTTCAATAATTGTCTGTTTTTCATGAAAAATTGCTTCTTGTATCCGTCTACCTTCTGAATTTTTAGGATTATATGTGAAAAATTTTCCATCATCATCTGTAATAATTAACTCATCATTCTCAGTTTTTATATCATAATCTCTTAAAGTTTTTCCCTGTCTATCAAGTAAAACTTTCAAGTCACTTTTAATAGTAATAATTTCATTTAAAGCGGAAACCAAAAAATGTCCAGAACCTACTGCTGGATCACAAATTCTTAAACTATTAATAATCTGATTAGCTTCTTTTTTATCTGTGATTTTATCATATAATTCGTCAATATTTGCACAGTTCCAACCTTTAATTTCTTTGAATTTCTGTAAAACTGCTCTGCGAATAGTTTCCCGACACATATACATAGTAATAAAGCCAGGAGTGAAGAAAGAACCATCTTGATAACCGTTAATTTTCTCAAAAATTAAACCTAAAACAGAAGCATTAATTAAAGTTTTATTTTCTTCTTGGATTTCCTCTGTACCTTCACTGCTAAAATCGTAAGCATCAAGAAATACAAAAATATATTCTAGTGCTTTTAATTTCCCTGTCCGTGTATTACCATTATCTTTAAGGACTGTTTTGTTAAAAATAGAAAGTTTTTCATCATTGATTAAATTACTAATAACTATGGTTTGATGTTCAATTTCTGATACCTCAAATAAAGAACTATTCAAATAAGGAATATTAACAACAATATTTTTTATATGTTCGTCTCTTTCATCTGGTTTACGAGATAAAACACCAAAAAATAAACGGTTGAGATTACCAAAATCTTGAATCTTTGCTATATTGAGAAATCCAAAAGATTTATCACCTTGATGATAGTTAATTAATTGGGATTCTAAAAGCTTCAAAAAGAGAATGCGATTAATCCAAGTAATAGTTAATTCTAAACTAACATTAAAAAGTTTCTCTTCGGTATTTTCTCCAAATTGTTCGGAATTTTCTAATCTATCAATTTTGCGTAATTCTTGCAAGCGAGTAATAGTGTTTTCAATTAATGAACCCTGTTCTCTTTGATTAATTGGTTTACGCTGAATTAATTTTTTACTACCTTCTTTGATTTCCGTTAAACCAAGAATGTGTAGTAATTCACTATAAAAGTCTTTATTTAAACTATTGCTATCATTAATAACAGGTAGTTTCAATAAATGCTGTGGTGAAAACAGCTTAAATAAAGGAATCAGTTTTTGATCATTTTCAGAATTTTGATTAATTAAATACTGTTCATAATCTCTAATATCAAAATGTGTAAAAACTAATTGATTTTGAATTTCATCTATTGCAGGTTGAGCAATTTCTTTATAAAAAAAGTCTGTGCGAGAATTAGATAGACGTTTTTCTTCAAAATCAGTAAATTGCTTGACTAATTGTTTGTTCTGAGCAAACAAATTGTCGAAAAGTGTTGCATCAAAAATGAACCATTCATAAATATTAGTAGCTATTAAATATTTAATTTCTGGATTTTTATTTGTAATCCGTTCCCGTAAAAAGTATAAAACTAATTGTTGTAATGCTTTGGTATTTAAATTATCAACCTTGAGCATTTCATTGTTATTTACCTTTTTCGCTTCTAAAATCACTCCAACATTGCTTTTAGTATCTTTGCCATTATAAATTACTAGATCATTACTCGCTTTAATATTTATTAAGTAATCAACACCGTAATAGGTATTCTTCAAAAAGTCAGTCAGAATATTTTTATGAAATTCCTCTCTTTCGTTTTCATCAATTTGATTAAGGAGTGTAATCAGATTGCTTTTAAATATCTCAAACTCATTTCTAATTGGTTTAATTCTCAGAAATGCTTTGCTTAATGCTTGTCTAGGTTTAATTTTGTTGTTAATCATATTGAATTACCAAAAACTATAATTTTATTGTTAATATTGGTGTTGCTGAGTAAAAGTATGATTTTATTTCACGCAGAGACGCAGAGGCGCAGAGAGTAAGAGTTTGAGAGATGGAATTTTCGACTTTTATACCGCAATTCAGCCTTATATTCTAGCATCAAATTAAAATCAAGAAATATATTGTAATGTTTTTTAATAAAAGTTAAACCATGAAATATCTAATTTCTTAAAGAAATCGGAAGTCTGGTAAAAAATTACATTAAGTTTAAGAAAAATCATTCTATCGAGATGTAGTGATAAGTTAGATGATTAGTTGCCCAAAGAGGCACATATATGAAAAGCTTTCCGTTTTCTCTTGGTAAAAGTAAGCAAAATAAGTTTGTCTGCTTGGCTACATCTGCGATCGCAGCCTTAGCTTTAGCAGGTGGTGTTAATGCTGTTAATGCCACTCCCATAAAAACACTGACAGCAAAAGAATTTACTTCTGTTTCTATTCCCTCTACCCAAACTCAACCCGGAGTTACTCAATCAGTAACTCGTCCAATCCCCTATCAATCAATGGGAATTGAGCCGTTGATCATTATTCCCGTGATTATTATTGGTGGTTGTTTCTTCTTTGGTGGACTGGTAGTTATCGGTGAACGGGAAGTTGGCATCGTTGTCAAAAAATTCACCCTGTCCGGTAAAGGATTACCCGCAGGTAGATTAATCGCCCTCAATGGTGAAGCGGGTTTACAAGCTGATACTCTCGCCCCTGGTTGGCACTGGGGTCATTGGCCTTGGCAATATGCGGTTAAAAAAGAATCGGTAATTGTTGTCCCCCAAGGTCAAATTGCTCTGATTGTCGCCGCTGATGGCGCACAAAACCCCCCGGAACGGATTTTGGGCAAAGTTGTCGAATGTGATAATTTTCAAGATGCTCGCAAATTCTTGACCAAAGGTGGAGAAAAAGGCCGACAAATGGGCTTTTTGACTGCCGGTAGTTACCGCATTAATACGGCACTTTTCAAAGTAATTACAGCCGCTAATGCTTCTGCTCATGGTATGAGTGCGGAACAATTGAATGTGTACAGTGTTAAATCTGATAAAGTCGGTATTGTCACTACTTTGGATGGGTTGCCCATTTCCTCTGGAGAAATTGCTGGTTCTGTAATTGAAGGCCATGATAACTTTCAAAATGGTCAAAAGTTTATTAATGGTGGTGGGAAAAGAGGTTTACAAGAGCAGATTTTATTATCTGGTTCTTGGAATTTGAATCCCTGGTTTGTGCAGGTGGAACAAGTACCTATGACAGAAATACCGATTGGGTATGTGGGTGTGGTGATTTCTTTCGTGGGTAAGGATCAAGAAGATATCAGTGGTGCAGCTTTCACTCACGGTAACTTGGTACATCAGGGACATAAGGGTGTTTGGGTAGAACCTCTGTATCCTGGTAAACATCCGACTAACTCGCGGATTATGAAAATTGAGTTAGTACCAACAACAAATATTGTTTTAAATTGGTCAGGGAGAACCGAAAGACATAGCTATGATGAGAAGCTACAATCTTTAACTGTGCGATCGCGTGATGGGTTCGCTTTTGATTTGGAAGTGGCGCAAATTATCCATGTCGGGGCTTTAGATGCACCAAAGGTGATTTCTCGCGTGGGGGCAATGCAAAATTTAGTGGATCATGTCCTCGAACCAACCATTGGTAATTATTTCCGCAATTCTGCCCAAAACTGTACTGTTTTGGACTTTTTGACAGCGCGGAGTGAACGCCAAACTGAGGCTGCGGACTATATTAAAGTCGCTTTGCGTGCCTATGATGTGCAAGCAATTGACACCTTAATCGGTGATATTCAACCACCTGCGGCTTTAATGCAGACACAGACAGACCGAAAAATTGCTGAAGAAGAACGTAAGACTTACGAAGTGCAGCAAATGGCACAAACCCAACGCCAACAACTGGTAAGGGAAACAGCCTTGGCGAACATTCAGCAAGAAATGGTTCAATCTGAACAAAGTGTGCAAATAGCCGAGTTAAAATCCCAAGCAGCCATTAAGGAAGCGAATGGGGAAGCGGAAGCAACTAAGCTAAAAGCCATAGCGGAAGCTGAAGGTATCCGGGCGACAGGTAATGCGAAAGCGGAAACCTACCGGACAGGGGTACAAGCTTTGGGTTTACAAGGTTACACAGCGATGCAGTTAATGCAAATTGTGGGCGATCGCAATGTCCGCATTATTCCTGATATCATTGTTGGTGGTAATAATGGTAGTAATAATGGTTTAGCAGATGGTTTATTATCTATGATTCTTTTGAATCAAACTAATAGCAAAACCCATCTAGAACCGAAAATTCCTACACCTCCACCTCTTCCTAATCACAATAGTTAAGCTTTTGCGATTTTTGAAGGTCAAAAGTTTCAGATACCCGACTTCTTAGAGAAGTCGGGTATCTTGTTCTTGTGAATGTTTTTATTGAGAGTAGTGATAAAATTAAGACTAAATTCTGGGTTTAAATAAATGACAACAACAGTTGCAAAAATCATGACCATAGAAGAATTTTTAAAGCTGGGTTTTATTGACGAATCACCAGCCTGGGAATATATTAACTCAGAAGTAATTCAAAAACCAATGGGTGGGGGTAAAGACAGTTTATTACAAAAAAAATTAGTTGCAGTTATTGACACAGCAACCAATGACTATGAAGCATTTCCAGAAATGCGCTGTAGCTGTGGAAATCGTTCTGTAGTTCCCGGTGTTCTGGTGATTGCTAAGGTGTCAATTTAATCATCACAGTTGAGGAAGTATTTTCTTGGTTGCAAAGAAAGAGGTAAATATCAAGTTCTGACAACTAGAAGTTGCGGCTACAGGAACAAAGTCGCCTGCGTGGCTTTTGTCCGTGTAGACTCTAAGTGCTGATTTAACCTTTCAAAAACAGCAACGATTATAATTAACAATCTTTCTCTTATTAAAAAGTAGGCTGGAAATTAAAACTTCCTCAACAACAAGATTTTCATCCTCACTACTTAGGGCTATTCAGCAAACCCTACTTAATAACAAAAACCCCAGAAGTAAAACTTCTGAGGTATAAAAAGTTTTAGGAACGATTGAGAACAATAGCAATGTTGTGATCAGTTGGAGTAGGCAATCTTTAAACTGATCACAAAATAGCCTTGTCAGCATCTCAAAAGAAGAACCTAAAAGCCCACAGGTCAACTACTTAAATACTCTAGCAGAGGTCTTTTTATCTCAGTAGCCAATTTGGCATTTTTTCAACTCTCAATTAGATATCTATCTTGCGACGGATATTAACCAATTCGTAAAGCTTATTTTCAAACTTTTGGGTACAAGCTGACCAATCAAATTCTAGAATCGAGGGACGTGCTTGTGCAGTCAATTGATTTTTAAGATCAGGATCTTCCAGTATGGTAATTACCTTTTGGGCAAAGTCTTCAGGGCTATTAGGTGCGGCTAAAAATCCATTTACTCCAGAAATAACCTGTTCAGCGGTTGAAGGGGCAACAACAGCCACTACGGGAGTTCCAGAAGCTAAGGCTTCGTTGGTTGTGGTACAGAAATTTTCGGTGACGGAAGGGTTGACAAATATATCTGCTTCTGCAAACCAACCTAAAAGTTCTTGCCCATGAGATTCACCCCAAATTGTCACACCATTGGGGAATTTTTCGGCACGACGGCGAATTTCTGCATCTAGGGGACCGCTACCGACAATTACTAAATGGACATCGGGAATTTTGGCAGCAATGAGGGGATAAATATCTAAAAGTTGATTGACATTTTTTTCTGGGGTAATGCGGCCCACAAATAAAATAGTTGGACGTTTATCATCAGGAATTGGATCATAACAAATATTGCGAGGGTGGAATTTTTCGCAATCAATTCCTTGATAGGGTAAATATTCGCTGCGTTGCGCTTTGAGTTTTTGGTATTTAGTTAATTGTTCGCGGGAAGAGAATAAACTTAAATCATAAGTTTCACTAAATTGTTTAACTAAAAGTGGGAGGAGAGGACGAACTAGGTTAAAGAATGTATTCCCGAAATAATATTGGATATAGGCAATGATATCTGTATGAAAGACTGAAATAATAGGTGTCTTTGTTCTTTTTGCGTATTCTACTCCTACAGAGCGTCCATAACCTTGTAAGAAGCCCGAATATAAACCTCTCATTTGTGGGGCTTCTTCAACAACAATAATATCGGGTTGAAAGTGATTAAGTAGTTTTGTATCACTCCAATGACGATGGTTTAATGGTTGGGGTAAAGATTTATAAAATACCAGTGGTTCTGTCGGAAATGAATAGGAGGAAAAATTAATAAATGTTTCTAGTTCTTCTATTCCCGACATCGGACGATTTCCCACTTGTTTAGGATATTTATTATTGATTTCTGGGTGAACTAGAAAAACTTCATGTCCTTGTTTTAATAGCCAGTGAACTCGTTGATGAACAGCGACAGAAACTCCGGTTAAAAATGGGGCATATAATCCTGTAAATAAGGCAATGCGAAGAGGTTTGTTTTTCATGACTTTGAGGAAATATTTCTTACAAAAATAGATTACTGATCCGCTGGTTTATAATAATTGTTGAATTGGGAATTTTAGATGTTGAAGTGAAATAGAAAATCTAAAATTTCCCTATTCTCTTAAATAAATATGTTGGGTTTTCTTAACCAAACCTACACAGGACTTACGGAAATGGCACATTAGTAAGGTCTGTCAGATATCAACAATCTGTTTATTTACAGAATTTATGCAGTCTGGCGCATCCTACAACTTAAATAAATATGTTGGGTTTTCTCAACCCAACCTACATTTAGTTAACCGAGCAATATTACTTAAAGAGATGCTTTGGGATCAATTGGTTGATCTAGCCATTGGTAAGGACGATATTCAATTAACCGAATATTTTCACGCCCTTTAACCCGATAAGTAAGTCCACGCCAAGTAATTGTTGATACCCACAAAGAAGATAATATTGTTAACCCATAAACCCATTGTGTTAGGGGAATAACTATCAACATTTTCAGGATGATTAAAGGCGATAATTTGGGTATTTTTTCACCTTGATTGTGCAGGACTTTATGTATGCCAAATTCCATTAATAGCATTAGTAATACTAAGCCAATGGTGTAGGAAATATAGGCGGAAAATAACAAGGTAGCTGCGTCCCATTTAGCCTCAATCAATAGCTGAGAAGTAACGATGATGACTAAATTGGGGACGATGATACTAGAATATGCTTCACCGATTATGGCTAACCACCGGGGATGATAAAGTTTAGAACTAATTATTAACCTTTTTAATGGTTCTAGTAAGTTACGTAGACTACTTTCTTCCCGATTTAGCATCAATAAAGAAGGAATAAATTTGATTTGTAACTTTTCTTGCTTGATAAGTTTATGGAGGAGCATATCATCTGTTAATACTTCTCCCCACTTATCTAAAAGGTTGATGCGGTTTAATACTTCTGTTTTGATTGCTAATGTTCCACCCCAGGGAATTTGAAAGAGAAACATTTGCACTACTGTGGAAACATTACCGGAGTAACGAACTAATGAACCCCAATAATTACCTGTAGGAATATACCAACGATTTCCGGTGGTGAGTCCAACTTTATCATCAAGGAGGGGGGTAACTAATTCCCGTAACCAATTAGGATGAGCTACGGTATCAGCATCTATAAAAGCTATAATTGGATAGGCATTATCCAAATCAGCAACAGCTTGAACTAAAGAACTGCATTTAAGGCTACAATTGTGACGGACTGCTCTTAATGTGCTAATTTCGATATTGGTTGCACCCAGTTGATTGATGGTTTCGGTGGCAATTTTCAAAGCTGGATCTTCTTTACTATCAATGATCAGCTTTAAATCGTATTCTGGGTAATTTTGTTGTAAGAGCGATCGCAAACAATTAGGTAAAAAAGGATCAGCACCCCGTAAACAGAGGATTACTGCCGTTTTTGGTAATTGTTCATCTGGCAATGACTTGGGTTTGTGTGAACGTAAATACCATAAAAATACTAACGTTAAACAAGTTTGAATTACCAGCCAACCGAACAAAGACTTAGATAGAAATATCATAAAATCTGGCATTATTTCTATAGTCTTAGAAAGGAGTCAGAAAGAAGAAAGAAGAAAGGAGTCAGTAGGGGCGGGGTTTCCCCGCCCAATATTCAAATTCTCAATTAGGGATCAAGAGAATACTTGAGAAAGATGTTAATGGTGGTATTCTTGTCAACCTTGAAACTGGAATTATTGAACTTTGGTGAGCCAGTGCTGATAGACACAGGAGGATTTTTAGAAATTCCAAAACCTTCTTTAGGGATGCCAAAAAAGTCTTTATTGAGTTTGCGATCGCCATTTTGATCATCAACTACAGCTACAGCATAAGTTCCCGGTTTTAATCCAGAAAATACCCGCTTTATAGAACTACCTGTAATTTTAGTGCAACCACTTTTAACTTCACTTTTAGCATGATCGGGAAATCCTTTTTCAGAGTTATAAACTCTCATACAAATTTCCCCAGTTTTGTTAGTAATACCATTAACAACCACAGTTAAAGATGCTGTTGATTCACCATGGGCTATATCTGTGAAGCTAACAGTTAGTAAAGTAGCAAGCAAGAAATTACTAACTTGCAATATTTTCAACATAGATCAATATTTCACCCGTAATAAGTTTGGAGTAATTTAATAGCAGCTTTTTACTACTAAAATTAATTTGTTCTTCGATTAATTGCTAATATTGCTATAGTTTAGGTTTGATAACCAAACTTACGCAAAAACAACATTTTGGCAGCCATTAACAAATCTTTCACTAATAGCCATTCTGTACCTGATAGCTTTTTAGCGATGCTGATATGGCACAAAACTTGCTCATACCAACTAAGTTTACTATGATGAATAGAAACCCAGTATTCCTGTAAAATTCGCCAATGAGGTAACAGAATTTTTCCCTTATTCGTTGAATCAAACCAGACTGCATAATCATAAAAATTAGGCAACATATTCAATGAATACTGGGGATTATTTTGATTAAATGACAAGTAATCAGGAAAAAACATACTCAGGGATTGTTGCGGATGGATTCTCGCAAAGAATAGATATTCGGGAATTTCATAAAATTTTCCCAGCATCCCCAGCCTTAATAATAAAATTCCATCCGCATTTCCATAACCACCCATAGGAGGTATTTGTCTTAATGCACTACTGCGAATAACTCCATAAATTTGATAACACAAATGTTTAGTTAGTAATTCATGAAATCTTTGATGAGCTTTTAGGGAACTAGTATTGAGTTTAATGTCATAATTTTGGATAAATTCTCCCTGCTCATCAATAAAATATGTGTGGGAGTGACATAAAATGTATGTTGGATCTTTTTCCAATACATCCATACATTTCTCAATAAAATCGGGGGCGTGCAAATCATCATAAGCAGCCCATTTAAAATACTCACTGTGAGATAATTCAAAAACACGATTGAAGTTACAAGCACAACCAATATTAGTTTGATTACGATAGTAACGAATCCGTTGATCTTGGGCTGCATAAGTCCTACAAATAGCCTCAGTATTATCTGTAGATGCGTTATCGGAGATAATTAACTCAAAATCGGAAAATGTCTGAACTAAAAGCGAATCTAGGCATTTTCTGAGAAATTTCTCCCCATTATATACAGGTAATCCAATGTTTAACTTTGGTTGAGAGTTATTCATACACAAATTCCTGAAATCTAGCCGTTATTTCATCAGTTTTTGAAGGTCTGTTTTTTGCAACCATTCATGAGTGCGGCGCATTCCTTCCGCTAAATCAACCTTAGCTTGGTAATTTAAAATACTTTCTGCCTTAGCAATAGAATAGGCATGGGGACGACTCATGAAATCAACTGATTCTGGGAGAATATCCGCCTTTTTCCGAAATAGTTTTTGCCCCTGAAGACGCACTTTTAGAAATAATTTCATTTCCTCTTTAGGTAAAGACATTGGCGCTGGTAAATTTTCCAATGAGGCTAAATGAATAAAATACTCCTTCCAAGAAGTTTCTTTACCATCGGTAATATTAAAAACCTCTCCATAAGCCGATTTTTCTATTGCTAAAAAGATGGCATCAATTAAGTTATCTACATATAGATGATTCATTACACCCTTGCCTTCATTGGCATAGGCAAATAATTTTTGTCTCATCATCTGAATTGGACGGACAATCCAAGGTAGACTTCCTGGACCATAAACATCACCAGCCCGAATCACAATCACTCCAAATTCTGGAGCATTATTGAGTTTTAGAACTTCGATTTCCGCTTCAATTTTTGTTTGACAATAAGCATTATTTTCCCCAGACAATACACCTGATTCTGTGACTTTATCTGAGTAATCAAATCCATATACTAAGGCAGTCGAAAGATGCACAAATGTCTTCACACCAGCTTGTTTAGCAGCCTTAGCAATACTTATAGTACCACTGACATTTATTTCTCGAAAATGCTTAATATCCCCGGCTTCTTCGGCAAATTGAGCGTTATGTAAAACTATATCTACTTCCTGGCAAGCTTTCGAGCAAACTGCTGGGTCAGTGATATTACCAACAAAAATTTCTACACCTAATTTTTGGACTGTTTGATCTTTAACTGGAGAACTTTGAATACCTTTAACTTTCATGCCTTGCGCTACAGCTAATTCCGCTGCACGTAAGCCAATAAATTCATCAATTCCAGTAATTAGCAGAGTTTTGTTTTGTAAGTTCATGGGGATGTAGATAAGTGTTCGGTAATGAAGAAGTTATACAATCTAAGTTGAAAAATTGAGATCAAATACAACTAAGAACTGTTGTATTTGCAAAAGCATTTTACCGTTGTAAATAACATTAAACTTCTATCTTTGGTTAGTGTTAATTTGGCAAATATTTAGCAGAAGTTGATTAATTTGAGATGCAACCAATTCCTAGAAACTATCAGCTGGATCAGCAGAACGGAGTTTATTAATAGCTAACGCTCCAGAGGTAATGCAAATTAAGACTGTAGATACTAGAACAAGTAAGGCATTATTACTTGTCATCATGATGGGTAATTTAGTTGCCCTCATAGCAAAATCATATAAACCAATAGAAACAATAAAACCAGGAATGTAACCCAATAATGCCAAGATTATTGCTTGTTGAAAAACCACGTTCAATAAATATCCATTAGCATAACCAATAGCTTTTAAAGTGGCATAGGCAATAAATTGAGTAGCAATATTGCTATACAGAATTTGGTAAACAATTACCACTCCCACAACAGAAGCCATAATTAGCATCAAGTTCAGGATGAAACCAATGGGGGTTCTCACTGACCAATATTCTCTTTCAAAAGCAACAAATTCTTGACGAGTGAAGATATTTACATCATTTGGTAGATTGGCTTTTAAATTTGCTAAAACCTGTTTTATATCAGCACCATCTTTAAGTTTAATCACCCCCATATCTATTTTTTCAACTGGACGGCTATTAGGATTTATCCTTAAGAAAGTTGAGTCGCTAACAATTAAATTACCATCAACACCAAAGGAAGGTCCCAAACTAAATAAGCCACCAACTCTCACCCGATAACCTTTGACAGCATCAAAGGGAAAGATTTCAATTGGCTCTTTAATATTTCCTTGATTGAATAATTCTGCTATTGGTCCAAATTCTGCGCGGGCATCTCTATCAAATAGCATGACATCAGGAATTTTGAGTTTATCTAAATTTTGTTGAACTTCTGGAATATCTAGCACGGATTTTCCAGGGTCAAAACCAATAACATAAATTGAATATTTCTCTCCGCTAACAGGATTTTTTAATTTTGCAAATTGCAAATAAATCGAACTAACGGAATCCACGCCATCAAAACCTAAAGTTTGGTATAATCGAGTGCGAGAAAAACTTTGAATTGCTGTCAAAGATTTATATTGAGAACTAACTAAAAATAAATCACCGTGCAATCGTTGATGTAGTGCTGTGGCGCTAGAATATAGTGCATCTTGGAAACCAAGCTGAATGAACATTAACAGGACAATGAAGCCAATTCCGGCTACAGCTATCACAAAACGAAGTTTCTGTTGGACAAGCTGTAGCCAACCTAAAGGAATTTTGATATTCATATTATTTGTTAGTTGTTAGTTGTTAGTTGTCAGTTTTAGAAAATAACCAATGACCAATAACCAATGACTAAATCTGGATAGCAACATCAACTTGTAAATTAGTTAAGCGAGATATTTTTTGACTATCGGTGGGATTATCAATAGATATTTTGACTTCAATTACTCTCCGGTCTGCGTCAGAATTGGGATTAATACTAAAGATGCCTTGTTTATCAACTTGCCAACCAACTTCTCTCACAGTTCCTTGTAATTTGCCAGGAAATGTAGTGCTGGTAATGATAGCTTTTTGCCCAACTCGAACATTTTGAATATCGGTTTGATATACTTCTGCTAAAACCTGCATTTTTGATGTATTACCAATTTCAGCAAAACCAGAAGTACCAATTACTTCGCCATTTTTGGTGTGAATTCTTAAAATTGTGCCGTCTATAGTAGAAGTAATATAAGTTAAATCATGGTCAGCTTTTGCTTGTTTAATTGCAGTTTCTGCACTTTTAACTTCACTTTTTGCTAACTCTACATCTACAGTCCTGACTTCTTTGATACTATTAAGTTTGAATCTTCCTTCTTTAAGTTGATCTTGTAATGTGTCCTGGGTACGTTTGAAAGTAGCTTCGGCTTCTTTTAACTGCTGTTGTGTAGTTTTGAGAACTAACTTTTTACTGTCAGCAACAGACGCAGAAACAGCACCAGCTTTTGATAGTTGTTGATATCTGTTGCTCTCTTTTTGTGCATTTTCGACTTCAGCCCGAATGCGGTTTATTGTTGCTGCTTGAGCCGCAATGTCCCCTTTTAATTGGGAATTTAATCTGGTAATTGTGGCTTTTTGAGCATTGATATCTCCAGTTTTTGCGCCAGCTTGTACCTGTGCAAGTTTGGTTCTGGCAATTAATAATTTATCAAATGCTTGTTGGATAGCTGCTTGAGAACGAGCATAGTTTTCTAGATAAGCTAATACTTGTCCTTTTTTTACATTATCCCCTTCTTTGACCAATAGTTTTTCTACGCGAACACCATTGATAGAATTAGGAGCAGATAAATACGTGATTTCATCTTGTGGTTGTAATCTTCCTAAAGCAGTTACGGCAACTTTAACAGGAGTAGATTGAGATTTAATAACGGAATTAACAGCCGGAGTTTGAGTTTGAGAATTGATCTTTAATTGATGGAAAATGTATAAAGATACTAAACCTGTAGAGAAAATTAGAGAAGTTGCCAGAATTATTCTCCATTTTAATGCAGTCAGGTTGAATAGTTGGGGTTCTTTATTTACTGCCATATTTTTATTCCAACGGTATTATTTCGGAAAAATACTTGTCATGTTTATAGACTTATTCTCTGTTATTTTTAGAGAAAAGATATGTCTAATTATTTATGTATGAATTGTTGTCAGCATTTTAGCTGTTATAAATACCTAAATTAGCGGTTTTTTACTTCCAATTATCTATAGCTTATGCCACGCCATGCTATTAATTTTAGGTTGATTTGCCATTTAATTAAGTAGCCTAAAATACGATATCTTTAAGGAGAAACAAAAATCTGCACCGCCCAAGTTGTGATGATGCTAATAACTTAGGTAAATCAATAAACTTACCTATAATTATCCCAAATAACTTGGATATTGTCAACTAAACTCGGTTGTTTGAATTAATAAAATCCTTGACTATATACTATATTTAATTACTCATAAATTAATTTAAAAATCTGTACTTTTTTTAGCAAATTATCGTAAATAGATGTCAATTGTCCATATTTCATCACAATTGATATGTTTACAGGTTAATGATCAACATCCCATAAATTAATGTTTGGTTTATAAATAACCAATTATCTAGAAAAGGTAAGTTATCTTATAAATTCATCAAAAACAAAGACTTGATTATGATAGTTTCCTCAAAGAAGACCCAATTATGTTCAAATGTTTCCTGTGTATATTTGTTGATTAGTTGCTTGTAAGACAATTTAACTACAACTCTTGAATAGTCAAGCTAAGATTGATATTAAATCCGTAATTACTTGGGATATGCTATGGATAGATATAGTTCTAGATTATACTTGCCTAGTTATGTTTTATGGACAATGGGGTAATCTGACAAATATTTTTTCCCAAAAATTAGCAAAAATGAACTATTCCGCTTTCATAAATTATGCTAGTCTTTCTATTAATTCAACATTCAACATTTATAGATAAAAAATAAATTGTTGATTTGATTTCAATTCACAGAAGAAATACTAAAATCCATGCAGTTTTTTACAGTAGGATTGCCTAAAGAAACAAAACCTATCCCTGAATAAACCGGTGTTTTGGATCTCACTAAGTTAGCAACTACTAAATAATTGAAAACTGTTTGAGTATTTTTTCACTATTTACAAAATTCTCCACAGAGTGTTTATTATTTTTGTAACGATTTTGGCAACTTTGATGAGTCTAATCATCTAAAATAGGTTATCCTGGACTTTCACAACTGGCAATTTCTATAGCAATCCTAAATGAAATGTGAACATCTCTTATTTTCCTACCTCTGTGTCCTCTGTGTCTGGAGTGGTTCGTTAAAAAAACTAGTTCATAACTCAAATAGGATTACTATATATCAACATACACAACATTGTTATCCAATAGGTAAAACATTCAATGATTAAGAGATAAAACCACTTCCAGTTTAAGTATGTCCTTTTGCCAGTTATTAACACAATGTAATTGACACTTTTTATAGCGGTAATCACGCTTGGTGCAATATAATCGAGGGCGCAAGCCCCGCGCCCCTACAAACTTTACAATTTGCTGACTGGATTTCATTATTCACAAGTTGAGTATTTTCTAGTATTTATTCACGAATACAAGATTCTAAAATTGTGGAAAAATATCCAAAAAATACTCAAAATTTTGTTAAGTCAAGCATTTAAACTTACCTGCGGCACGCACAAATGCAGATTGGATAACTATCTGTCAATAGTCTGCTGCACAATTCACGGTACTCAAAATTAGTCTATGTCCTATGTCTTGCCCCCCTCAAAAGATAGACACCATAAAAAGTTCTTTGACGGAATTAGAAGCCCAAATTAATAGTTTTGAACAGGCTGTGCTGAAGTTTATAGAGGAAGGAAAAATGAATTCAGAAAACTTAGAAAACTCAATAAATTCTATGTCAAATAAGGAAATTAATAGAAAACTGCACACAACTCCTATAGCTATTATTGGCATGAGTTCCTTAATGCCTCAGTCGAGAACATTAAGAGATTACTGGCAAAATATTGTTAATAAAATTGACTGTATTACGGATGTTCCTTCTAGCCATTGGAGTGTAGAAGATTACTATGATCCTAATCCGAGAACAGCAGAAGATAAAACTTATTGTAAACGTGGTGGGTTTATTCCTGAAGTTGATTTTAACCCGATGGAATTTGGCATACCTCCCAGCATTTTAGAAGTTACAGATGTTTCACAACTATTAAGTTTGGTAGTTGCTAAAGAAACAATGGAAGATGCTGGCTATGGTGACTCCCGTGAATTTAGCCGCGAAAATATTGGTGTAATTCTGGGTGTGGCTATGGGCAAACAATTGGGAATGCCATTAGCTGCCAGATTAGAATATCCCATTTGGGAAAAAGTGCTAAAAAGCAGTGGTTTGTCTGACGAAGATACTAAAAAAATTGTTGATAAAATCAAATCTGCCTATGTGAAATGGGATGAAAATGCTTTCCCTGGAATGTTAGCAAATGTGGTTGCTGGCAGAATTGCTAACCGTCTCAACTTTGGTGGGACAAACTGTGTAGTTGATGCTGCCTGTGCTAGTTCCTTTGGGGCATTAAAAATGGCCATTAGTGAATTAGTTGAACATCGTAGCAATATGATGTTAACTGGTGGGGTAGACACCGATAACACAATCATGGCTTACATTTCCTTCAGCAAAACTCCTGCGGTTACTCCTAGCGATAATGTCAAACCATTTGATGCTAAATCCGATGGGATGATGTTAGGTGAAGGGATTGGGATGATTCTCCTCAAACGCTTAGAAGATGCCCAAAAAGATGGGGATAAAGTCTATGCGGTAATCAAGGGAATTGGTACTTCTAGTGATGGGCGTTATAAGAGTATTTATGCCCCTCGAAAAGAAGGACAAGTTAAGGCTTTAGAACGGGCTTATGATGATGCTGGTTTTTCTCCGGCTACTGTGGGTTTAATGGAGGCACATGGTACAGGAACAATGGCTGGAGATCCGACAGAATTTAGTTCTTTGCAGGATTTCTTTGGCAAATATGACAGCCAAAAACAACATATTGCTTTGGGAAGTGTGAAGTCCCAAATTGGACATACAAAAGCCGCTGCGGGTACTGCTAGTTTAATTAAAACTGCCCTAGCATTGCATCATAAAATATTGCCAGCAACTATCAATATTACTGAACCAAATCCCAAATTAGATATTGAAAATTCTTCCTTTTATCTAAATACTCAAACTAGACCTTGGATAAAGGCAGAAGGTGAAACTCCTCGACGGGCGGGGGTGAGTGCCTTTGGTTTTGGTGGCACAAATTACCACGTTGTTTTGGAAGAATACGAACCGGAACAACAAAGTTCCTATCGTTTACATGGTGATCCGGGTGAGGTGCTGTTGTTTGGTGCTACTCACGGGGAATTAATTAGCAAGTTAGAAGTGACTTTAAATAATTTGCAAGCTGATGATGGGGAAAGATTCTATTCCCAATTAGTTCTAGATTGTCAATCTCTAACTATTCCTAAAACTGCGGTCAGAATTGGATTTGTATCCGATAATTTACAAGAGGCTTGTAAGTTGCTGGAAGTTGGAATTGGTTTATTAAAAAGTAAGGCTGATGCAATTTCTTGGGAACATCCTCAAGGTATTTATTACCGTTCTGCTGGCATGGATTTGGGTGGAAAGGTTGTCGCTTTATTCTCTGGACAAGGTTCTCAATACTTGGAAATGGGACGAGAAGCGGTGATGAATTTCCCTAGCTTACGACAGTTATATGGGAAGATGGATCATCTGTTTAAGCAGGGTAATTTGCAACCGGTTTCTGAAGTGGTTTTCCCTCGTTCTAGCTTTGATGAAGTTGAGAAAAAAGCCCAAGTTGCAACTTTGCAAAGAACGGAATATGCCCAACCGGCAATTGGGGTGTTTAGTGCTGGTTTGTATGGAATTTTGCAACAGGCTGGTTTTAAGGCAGATTTCGCCGCCGGTCATAGTTTTGGAGAATTAACGGCTTTATGGGCGGCTGGAGTGTTGAGTGAGGCTGATTATTTGTTCCTGGTGAAGGCTAGAGGACAGGCTATGGCTGCACCCAAAGACCCAGATCATGATGCTGGTAGTATGTTGGCGGTGAAAGAAGATATCAGCAAAATTGAACCGCTGTTGAAACAGTTTCCGAAAGTAAGTATTGCTAACTTTAATTCTCCTACCCAAATTGTTTTAGCCGGTCCAAAGCTGGAAATTGAGAAAATCCAAGCTGCTTGCCAAAAATTAGGATACAGTGCAGTTTTATTGCCTGTGTCTGCGGCTTTTCATACTCCGTTGATTGCTTTCGCACAAAAATCCTTTGCGATCGCCACTAAATCGGTAACTTTCCAAAGTCCGCAAATTCCGGTTTTTAGTAATGTCACTGGTAAACATTATCCGCAAAATGCAGCGGCGATTCAAAAGAATTTAGAAAGCCATTTGGCTAGTTCAGTACTGTTTAAACAGGAGATTGAAAATATCTATGCCGCTGGTGGTTATTGCTTCGTAGAATTTGGACCCAAACGGGTGTTGAGTAACTTGGTAAAAGATATTTTAGGCGATCGCCCCCATCTTACCATATCTCTCAATCCCAGTGCCTCCAAAAACAGCGATCGCTCCCTCCGAGAAGCCGCCGTCCAATTGCGCGTCATTGGCATGAATTTGGGCAATCTTGACCCCTACAAACTTCCTGCCGTACTTCCCCCCGTTTCTACCAAAAAGACCCTCAGCGTCAAATTAACTGGCATCAACTACATTTCCGACAAAACCAAAAACGCCTTCAAAGAAGCCTTACAGGACGGACACAAAATTTCAGGAGTTCAGGAACGTAGGGGCGCGGTCTCCGCGCCCAATTTGGAAGAAATTCAGGAATTCAAGAGTTTAGAAATACAAACTCCTGTAATTGCCAAAATTCCCTCAACCAACGGACATAACGGCAACGGTAACGGTAACGGACATAAAAAACAACCCCTCATTGAAACCCAGTTCCAGCTACAGCATCAGATGACTACCACTGCAACCATTCAAAAACAATCCAATCCACAACTGTTCGCACCCCAATCCAGCGAGAAGATGCAAACACCTGATAAACTGATAAATTGCCAACAAATTCTCACCAGCTTAGAACAACTTCTGAGCCAGTTCCAGCACAACCAAAGCGAGAATTTAGAAGTTCACAGCACATATCTCAACCATCAAATAGAATACGCCAAAACCTTCTTTCAATTAATGCAGCAGCAAAACACCTTATTTGCTAATGCTAAATCATCCACTGAAGCCGCTCAAATTAAGCAAGTAATTATGGAAAGCTTAGAGCGGAGTATGATTCAGTTTCATTCCCAACAAGGTGAAACCCTCCGTATTCATGAACAATATCTGCGGGAACAGATAGAATATACCAAACACTTTTTCCAACTCATTCAAGAAGAATATTCTCAACTTATTTCTGACACCCAAGCAGCCCCCTCTGTAGGGGCGGGGTCTCCCCGCCCTACCCCCACCGTTAATATTATCCCCCCCCAACCAGTACCAGTAATTGAGCCGAAAATTCAATTAGAAGCACCTATTCCCACAGTAATTAAAGTTGCAGAACCTGTAATTGCAGCGCCAGTCATTGAACCTGAACCAATTATTATTCCCCAGTCCCCAGTTGCATTTGTCCCAGAACCCGCACCTGTAAGCAGCAACTTAAATCTGGATGATTTAGCTAACAACCTATTAAGCATCACCAGCGAGAAAACTGGTTATCCTATCGAAATGCTAGAACTCGATATGGACATGGAAGCGGACTTAGGAATTGACTCCATTAAACGAGTAGAAATTTTGGGAGGATTGCAAGAATTATATCCCAACTTACCTAAACCCAACCTGGAAGAACTGGCAGAAAAACGTACCATTGGTCAAGTTGTCGAATATCTGCAAGGACAGGGAACAGGTGACAGGTTACAGGTGACAGGTGACAGTTTAGAGGGAACAGGTGACAGGTTACAGGTGACAGGTGACAGTAACGAATATGCAGATTTAGGACAAACCCTGTTAAACATCACCAGTGAAAAAACAGGTTATCCGGTGGAAATGCTGGAACTAGACATGGACATGGAAGCCGACTTAGGGATAGATTCCATCAAACGGGTAGAAATACTGGGAGCCATGCAGGAAGCGTATCCTGACTTACCCAAACCCAATATAGAAGAATTAGGCGACCTACGGACAATCGGACAAATCGTTAACTACCTCCAATCACTGGTGGGGGGTGAAAAAAAAAAGCCGCACATTGATGTTAACTCGATAGTTGACCTCATCCCACCCACCGTAGGGGCGGGGTCTCCCCGCCCAGGCTCTCCTGAAGTGGTTGATTTAACCCCACCACCTATCGTAGATCCTAATCTTCCCCGTCGTCCTGCTCAACTTAAAACCTTACCCAGACCAGATTTTTTAGAAGCGCAGCTACCCGAAGGACACATTGGTTTAATTACAGATGATGGTTCTTTAACTACCACTAAACTCGCCCATGCACTGATAGAACAAGGTTGGAAAGTAGTAGTTTTGAGTTTCCCCCAATCATTAGTTCCCGAACAATTGCCATTACCTGTAGGTGTTACCCGCGTCACCTTGGCAAATATGAGTGAACAACATCTGCAATTATTATTGCAAAGTGTGACGACTAAACACGGACCGATTGGGGCATTTATTCACCTCCACCCTCAATTTACACCGGAAAAACCTGGACATATTTCCTATCCCGAAGCAGAAAAGGGGATTCTTAAACAAGTGTTTTTAATGGCAAAACATCTGAAAGCAAGTTTGAATAATGCCGCATCTTTACCAGGAAGAACCAGTTTTTGTACAGTTGCCCATCTTGACGGTGAATTTGGCTTAGGACATCAAACTAATTTTAGTGCGATCGCTGCCGGTTTGTTTGGTTTAACAAAAAGTTTGCGCTGGGAATGGCCACAAGTCTTCTTCCGAGCAATTGACCTCAATCCCACTTTAGATCCTCACGAATCTGCCCAATATATCGTTGCTGAATTGCATGATTCTAATCGCTACATTGGGGAAGTTGGTTATGGTAATAAAGGAAGAGTAACCCTAGTTGCTAAAGCTGAATAATTTATATAGTGGGTATTAATTACCCACTATACCAATCCTAAATAAAATGTGAACATCTCTTATTTTCTTACCTCTGTGTCCTCTGTGCCTCTGTGGTTCGTTAAAAACCTAGTTCATAACTCAAATAGGATTGCTATATTTCAACAATTATTCTCTTCTTTTTCGAAGAATATGGATTAAATGAACCACGAAGGGATGAAGAACACCAAGGAAGAAAAGAAGAAGAGAGGGATGATTTTTCGATTTAGATTCTGTTTGATATTTTGATTTTTTACGTGAGGATTTATGACTGCAACAGTTCAAGTTAGTCCATCTTCTGTCTTTGTTGTCAGTGGTGGGGCAAAGGGAATCACTGCTCAATGTACGATTAAATTAGCTCAACATCAACCTTGTAAATTTATTCTTTTAGGTCGTTCTGAAATTACCGCAGAACCGGAATATGTTAGTGATTGTTTTGAAGATTCGGCTTTGAAAAAGCGCATTATGGAAAATTTGATTTCTCAAGGTGAGAAACCAACACCCATGATGGTACAAAAGATATTTAATCAAATTAATTCTAGTCGAGAAATTAAAAAAACCTTAGCAGCTATTGAAGCGACAGGAGGAACGGCTGAATATATTAGTGTTGATGTCACTGATACTGTGAATTTGCAAGCGAAACTCCAGGAAATTTCTCAAAAAGTTGGTCAAATTACCGGGATTATTCACGGTGCTGGTAACTTAGCCGATAAGTTAATTGAAAAAAAGACAGAAGATGATTTTGAGAAAGTTTACACAGCCAAAGTTCAGGGTTTAGAAAATCTCCTCAATTGTGTTAATCCCCAGCAATTACAACATTTAGTATTGTTTTCTTCCGTGACTGGATTTTATGGTAATATCGGTCAAAGTGATTATGCGATCGCTAACGAAATTCTCAGTAAATCAGCCCATTTGATGAAACAATATAACCCCAATTGTCATGTAGTCGCAATTAACTGGGGTGGTTGGGATAGTGGCATGGTGACACCACAATTAAAAAAAGCATTTGCCGAAAGAGGAATTGATATTATTCCCGTAGAAATTGGCACACAAATGTTAGTTAATGAACTGCATCCAGCCTATCAAAATTATCCACAAGTTGTCATTGGTAGTCCTATGAAACTACCACCTGCTCCTTTAGGTTCAGAACTCCGGAGCTATCGCATTCGCAGACGAATGACATTAGCAGAAAACCCTTTTTTACACGATCATACAATTGCCGGTTCACCAGTATTACCAGCCACCTGTGCTAAATCATGGATGGTAAATGGCTGTGAAGAACTTTATCCAGGGTACACATATTTTAGTTGCCAAGACTTCAAAGTTTTAAAAGGCATCACCTTTAATTCTACCTTAGCTGAAGAACATATTTTAGAACTAAAAGAAATTGCCAAAGTTGATGGTGATTTTGTCGAATTTCAGACCAAAATATTGAGCAAAACCCCCGAAGGTAGAACTCATTATCACTTTAGTTCTTTGATAAGACTCGTAAAGAATATGCCAGAAGCACCCATTTATGAAGCAATGGATCTCAGAGAAGATAATATCGTTACTGATACGGACAAAGACTTCTATCAAAATGGTGATTTATCCTTATTTCATGGACCTGCATTCCAGAAAATTACCAAAGTTTTAAATATTAGCCCAAAAAAACTCACAGCCGAATGTTGTTGGCAGGAAATCACAGCCAAAGAACAAGGACAATTCCCCGTAAAATGGCACAATCCTTATATCATTGATTTGAGTACCCAAACATTATGGTTATGGTTAAATTACATCCATAAAGAAGTTTGTTTACCAGGACAATTAACATACTGTGAACAGTATGCAGCAGTACCATTTAACGTCCCCTTTTATGTTTCCTGTGAAATCATAGCCAAAACCGACACAGGTGCAACAGTCAACTTCATTATTCACAATCGTGAAGGAAAAATCTACTCCAAAATCTTAGGAGCAAAAGCCGTAATTTGGCCAATGAAAATGTTAAATAAAAAGTAAGAATCTAAATCCAGTAGGTTGAGTAGAACGAAGTGTTCGCGTAGCGTGCCGAAGGCATAACCCAACATTTCTAAACCTTTTTTGGGTTTCCTTCCGTCAACCCAACCTACAATTTACTTTCTTTCTTCTTTCTTCTTCCTTCGTGTTCTTCGCTCCTTCGTGGTTAATTTCTCTTAATTATCTTCCTGCGTCCATAAATCCGTAAACATTGGGGAATCGCGTAAATCCTAAATAACATAGGGAAAAGAGTAAATAATATCTCCTTCCCTCACCCCCCAATGAGGATTTCAAAAGTGGAAAAAATAGCAATCATCGGGTTATCTTGCCTATTTCCCGATGCGAATAATCCTGAAGAATTTTGGCAGAATCTCACAGCAGAAAAAGATTCTACATCATCTATAAGTGTAGCGGATTTGGGAATAGATCCCGCTATATTTTACGATCCAAATAAAGGTAAACCGGAAAAATTCTACTTTCAAAGAGGTGGATTTATCCGCGACTTTAAATTTGATGCTAACGAGTATAACTTACCTGCGGCATTTATTGAAAGCTTAGATAATACCTTCAAATGGTCATTATATGCTGCTAAACAAGCCATTATTCAAAGTGGCTATTGGGAAAATCAAACTGCACTGGCAAAATGTGGCGTAATTTTAGGAACTTTAGGATTACCAACTAAAGCTTCTAATAGTCTATTTGCTCCTATTTATCAGCAAAATATTCAACCTGCAATTGGTGAATTATTACAGGAAAAACACTTTCATTTAGGAGGTTTATCAACCTCTACAAAAGTTTCTCCATACAATGCTATGGTTTCCGGTTTACCCGCTGCCATAGTTTCCAAAGCATTTTCTCTATCTGCAACCAATTTCTGTATAGATGCTGCTTGTTCCTCATCATTTTATGCCATTAAATTAGCATCTCATTATCTGCAATCTGGTAAAGCCGATTTGATGTTAGCTGGTGCTATTAGTTGTTCAGATCCATTATTTATTAGAATGTTATTTTCTGGTATTCAAGGATATCCAGATAATGGCATTAGTCGTCCTCTTGATAAATCATCACGCGGGTTAATTACCTCCGAAGGAATTGGCATGGTAATGCTCAAAAGATATAGTGATGCTGTTAGAGATGGTGACAAGATTCTGGCAACAATTTGTGGTAATGGACTATCTAATGATGGTAAAGGAAAACATCTTCTCAGTCCTAATCCTCAAGGGCAAACTCTGGCATATCAACGAGCTTATTCTGAAGCTAAACTTAACCCCCAAACTATTGATTATTTAGAGTGCCATGCCACCGGTACTCCATTGGGAGATACCACCGAATGCAACTCAATTGAAGAATTTTTTAGTCCATATAAAGCAGCATCATTAGTAGGTTCAACAAAAACAAATGTTGGTCATTTACTTGTTGCTGCCGGCATGGTAGGCATAACCAAGACAATTTTAAGTATGTCTCATGGCGCTATTCCTCCAACTATTAATGTGACTCAACCTATAGGTTCAGAAAACAATGTTATCTCTCCAAAAAACATTGTTAGAACGCCTACGAAATGGCCGAGTCAAGGAACTAAAAGAGTAGCTTTAAGTGCGTTTGGTTTTGGTGGAACAAACTCTCATATCATTCTAGAACAGGGGAAGTAAGCAAATGAATATTCAGCAAAATAAGACCGCCAAAATGGCAATTGTGGGCATGGATGCCTTTTTTGGAGAATGTCGAGAATTAGATGCCTTTGAGAGCAGCATTTACGACGGAAAACAACATTTTATTCCTTTACCAGAATCAAGATGGCATGGTATTAATGAACAAGAAACTTTACTGCGAGAGTATGGTTTAGAAGCTGGAAAAGTCCCCCAGGGAGCGTATATTGATAATTTTGAAGTTGATACTTTAGCGTACAAAATCCCTCCTAATGAAGTTGAAAAAATCAACTCACAACAACTTTTATTATTAAGGGTTGCTGACCATGCCCTCAAAGATGCGGGAATTTCACCTAATAGCAACGTAGCGGTAATTATTGCCGCAGATACAGAATTATCTGTACACCAACTCCAGCAAAGATGGAATTCATCTTGGCAACTTAAAGATGGTTTAAATGAGGCAGAAATTGCCTTATCACCAGAAAAAATTAATCAATTAGAAGGCATAGTTCAAGACAGTATTCACAATCAAGTCGAACTGAGTGAATATCTCAGCCACGTTACCAATATTATGGCTAGTCGAATTTCCTCTTTATGGAATTTATCTGGACCATCTTTTACCATTAGTGCTGTCGAAACAGCCGCTTTCAAAGCCTTAGAATTAGCGCAAATGCTGCTAGATACTCATGAAGTAGAAGCTGTAGTTGTGGGTGCTGTTGACTTAGCAGGAGGTGTAGAAAACGTTTTATTGCGAAGTCAATTTGGCAAAATTAATACAGGAGTCAATACTTTAAGTTTTGACGAAAAAGCCAATGGTTGGAATGTGGGAGAAGGTGCAGGTGCAGTAGTTCTTAAACGTCATGATACGGCGTTAGCAAACAATGAACGTATCTATGCAGTAATTAATGGTGTTAGCATTGGTCAATCTGCCTCAATGGCTGTAGATAGCCATACCATTACCAAAGTCTGTCAACAAGCTTTTCAACAAGCCGGCATTGAACCCACAAAAGTCAATTATTTGGAAGTCTGCGCTAGTGGTATTCCCGCAGAAGACGAAGCTGAAATTAACGGTATCCTCCAAGCTTATCCTGCCGTTGGCAATGGGTTACACTGCGCTATAGGTAGCGTTAAATCCAATATTGGTCATACCTTCGTTGCGTCTGGAATTGCCAGTTTAATTAAAACTGCACTGAGTATTTATCACAGATATATTCCTGGAACACCCAATTGGTCTGGTGTCAAAACACCGCAAGTATGGGAAGGTAGTCCTTTCTATGTTGCTACTGAGTCTAGACCTTGGTTTTTGCAAAAAGAAGTCAAATCTCGAATTTCTGCAATTAATAGTATTGGTTGTGACGGTTCTTTTGCCCATATTATTTTATCAGAAGAAACCCAGCAACCAGAACGCACCAGCAAATATTTAGAATCCAGACCTTTGTATTTATTACCCATTGTCGCAGATGATCAATCTAGCTTATTAACAGCATTAGATAATTTGCAAGCAACAATTGAAAATACTGATTCTCTCAAAAATATTGCGAGTCAAACCTTTGTTAAATTTCAACAGCATTCTCGAAGTAAATACACCTTATCTCTAACTGGACGCAATCAAAAAGAATTAATCAAAGAAATTAATTCTGCGAAAAAAGGTGTAACTAATGCCTTTGCAAATGGTAAAGATTGGCAAACCCCCATAGGTAGTTATTTTACACCAAAACCCCTGGGTAAAGATGGAGAAATTGCCTTTGTTTATCCCGCCGCTGTTAATACTTATCTGGGTATTGGTCGGAGTCTTTTCCGTTTATTTCCTAAAGTCTTAGATGATGCCATTATCAAAAGTCTTTATGAACGGGCTGCGGATGTGGAAAAATTGGTATTTCCGAGAAGTTTGAGTAAATTGTCAACTCGACAATTAGAAACTCTAGAAAAGAAATTGTTGGATGATTCCTGGGCAATGTTTGAAGCAGAAGTGCTTTTTACCAGATTAATCTCCACCATTATCACCGAGGATTTTAACATTAAACCTAAATATATCTTCGGATATAGCTTAGGTGAAACTAGCATGATGGTTGCTCAAGGAGTATGGAGCAATTTTTATGAAGTCAGTCACACATTTAACTCATCAGCTTTATTTGGAGATAGATTATCAGGTCCTAAAAATGCTGTCCGTGAGTATTGGGGATTACCAAAAACTGACATATTTCCAGAAAATAAGTTATGGGCTAACTACGTTCTTATGGCTACTCCAGACCAAGTTAGAGAATGTTTAAAAAATGAAACTCACGTTTATTTGACACAGATTAATACAGCAGAAGAAGTATTAATTGCCGGAGAACCAGCCGCGTGTGAACGAGTAATTACAACCCTGGGTTGTAATTCCTTTCCTGCTCCTTTTGATCATGTAATTCATTGTCAAGCAATGCAATCAGAATCTCAAGAGTTGGAAAAATTATACACTATACCAGCGCGAAAAATACCGGGAATTAAGTTTTATTCTGCGGCTGAATATCAATCAATTGAACTTGACAGCCAAGAAATTGCTCACAAGATTGCCAAAGGATTATGTCAACAACTCGACTTTCCCCGCTTAGTTAATCGCGTCTATAGTGACGGTGCAAAAATCTTTATTGAAGCCGGTGCTGGTGGTATTTGTTCGCGCTGGATAGATAAAAATCTAGCTAATCAAGAACATCTTACCGTATCCCTAAACCGACGGGGTACAGATGATCATACCTCCCTAATTAAAGCATTAGCAAAACTATTGAGTCATCAAGTAAACTTGAATCTCGCTCCTTTATATAACTTATCCTTGGAAAACACTCAACAAAAAAAAGCTGCACTGAGGGAAGTTACATTAGGTGGTAATTCCATGACTTCTGCAATTTTAAATGCAGAAAATCGGAAAATTTTTGCTAATAACCACAAGCAAACAATTTTTACTCAGCCAGAGTATAAAATCACCAACTCCCTACAGACAACGGAAAAAATAGCACCCACAGAGATTTACTCCAAACCCCAACCCAAGCTACAGAAAAATACCATGAAAACGATCATGGAGAACGGTTTGGAATTGTCAAAGAAACTAAAATTCTTTGAGTCAACAAAAATCTTAAAGCCCAACATAAATCAAGAATCTGGTGAAAAAATTAGCATGAATGATTTAAAAAAAGCTCAGTATCAAAACTTGAGTAACAATACTGCTAAATTAACCAAAACCCACACAAACTTCTTAGCAGCTAGACAGGATTTCAGTCAGCAAATGAGCGAAATTATTCAATTGCAACTAGCTTGCGCTCAAAACTTACTCAAGGAAGAGAAATAATTCACTTAGTGTTAAGTGTAAAACTCTTTTTTAACTAACCACAGAGGCACAGAGGACACGGAGGGAAGAAAAAATGCTTAACTGAACTGTGTTCAGAAATAGCCTGAAAATCAGACTAAGAGGGTGTTTGAAAAGTCTAATTTATTACTTGCAAGGGCGACTAGAAGTCGCAGCTACACAGACGAAACCCACCTTCGTGGGTTCAAAAGCCTTGATTTTTCGTTAGTCCACGCAGGTGGACTTTGTTTGTGTAGT
>NZ_JAQMSE010000058.1:0-8803 GCF_028330045.1 Aphanizomenon sp. CS-733/32 | reverse complement strand
TCTTTATTTTGCCAAGCACTTAATATTTTCTGTCTTATATCAATCGAATATGCTGCTGCCATACATCTCAATTATTTTATTTTTTTTACATCTTTAAAGTTTACCATCTTTGTACCGCGTTTGATCTCAAACTGCTGTAATACTTTCGGCAAGCGATCGCTAACACAGCCCATCTCTTTCTTTAGGAAATACCCCAACAGTTATTAGGAGACATTGACAATTGGTTAGCAACCAACCCCCAAATCATGAAAGTTTAAATCAGGCATAACTCGTTCCCAGGATTAGCCCAGGAACGATAACAGCCTCTGGAATTGGTAATTAGACTAATTTTGACCGCTAAAGACAGGCTTTACTTTACGGTCAATCCATTCCCCCAAATCTTCAGCAATTGTTAAAACAGCAGGCTTACAGCGTTTGATATTCACCATAATTCCCTGCGCCCCTTCAATTTCCAAATCTTCTACATAGCCATTACTGGCTTTAGTAGCTGCCGCAGAACTAAAAAATGGACCAAAGTAGTATGTACAACGGGGATTTTGTGTAACAACTTCTACCCACCAAGCAAGACCGAGTCCATTGAATGTGCTAATTAACCTCTCTTGGAAGTTATGCCAAATCGTTGTCATAGTTTTCGCCGATTTATAAACGTGATAACTGGGCGTGTGCAAATAGATTAAATTTATTGTCTTTTACATTTGCTGATTTCGCAGACAAATATCCACGAGATCAGCTTTTGTACTATTGTTTTTTCAAAGCAATTGTCTGTAGTTTATCAAGATACAGTGTATTCTGCGATTTTTGACGATAAATTTCGTAAAGTGCCATACCAGTCGCCACCGACGCATTGAGGCTAGGAGTCTTACCTTGTAAGGGAATGGACACCAAAACATCACAGGAACGTTGTGTCAACATCCCCAGACCTTCGCCTTCACCACCCACAACTAAAACCACAGGCCCACTAAATTTAACACTTTGTAATGGTTCGCTACCTGTAACCGCAGTTCCATAAATCCAAAAGCCCTCTTCTTTTAACTGTTCTAAAGCGCGACCCAGGTTGACGACCCTAGATACAGGAAAGGTTTCTAATGCACCTGCGGCAACTTTCACTACAGTAGAAGTAATTCCCGCTGCTCTTCTTTGAGGAATCACCAAACCGTGAGCGCCAATAGCCTCCGCCGTGCGAATAATCGCCCCTAAGTTATGGGGATCAGTAATACCATCAGCAACTACAATTACAGGGTCAGTAATAGATTTGGACTTAGCAATCAGGTCTTCTAATTCAATATAGGCATAAGGAGCAATTTGAGCCGCTATTCCTTGGTGGTTAGCGCGACCAGTAATTTGGTCTAACCGCATTGGTTCAACTTCATCAATTACTGCGCCATTATCCTTGGCTTGCAAAATCAAATGATGAAATCTGGGATCATAACGAAGACGGCTAGTAATCCAAAGACGGTTAATACTGCGTTCATTTTCCAACGCCGTCAAAACTGGATGACGACCGTAGATTATATCAGTCTCTTCTGTGGATGCAATTTCTGGAAGTTGGTGGAAAGATTGAGAAGAAGGACGATATCTACCAGTAAAGGATTTACCTTCATTTGCTAAGGTAATTTCTGAGGATGGTTCAGAACCATAGCGAGATGTCCGGGGTTTAACTGAGAATGATTTACCTTCTCTGTCTCCTCTACCTTCTGAGGATGGTTCAGAACCATAGCGAGATGTGCGAGGTTTAACTGAGAATGATTTACCTTCTCTGTCTCCTCTACCTTCTGAGGATGGTTCAGAACCATAGCGAGATGTCCGGGGTTTAACAGAAAGGGGTTTACCATCACTTTTGCCTTGATTACGGCTAGGTTGAGGCACAACGCGCTTACCCTTGATTTTTACTGGCTGACCACGTTTTGGTTGTCCGCCGGCATGATTTTTCTTTGGTTGACTTGTCATAATAGTATTGAGGTTTGATTTAAATGAGTGAACAGCCCGATGACATCAATTTAATGAACCATTACAAATCAGTAACAATCGCCAGATGTAGCTTCTCACTATTTCTCTAGGGGAAGTTTTTGTAATAGCTCGGTTAAACGGGGGTAATCAGTAAGATATAGATAGCCAACTAAGGTTTCTAAACTAGTTGCCTGTTGATAAATTTCGGGATCTAGTCGCTTATGGCGACTCGTAGCAGAGTTACGACCTCTGCGAACAATTTCTAATTCGTTACTCCTCAAGTAAGGAGTTAACATTCGCAAATGTAGCGCTTGTGTTTCTGCTCTTACCTGATCCACTACGGAACGATGGTAATTTTCCAATCGCTGTTGTGGCCACAGATAAAACATTCTAACATATAGTTCGTAAATTGCATCCCCCAAGTAGGCTAATGCTGAAGGAGATATCTGTTTTATTTGGGCTGGGGATATTTGCTGGGGTAGTTGCGTGGCATTTACCAACCACGGGTAAATCTCTGATGAATGCTGTGTAGCGGTTTCATCTTCTTCGTGTTCGCCTGTTTCCTCCTTGGACTTCACAGATTAATCATTCCTTAAAAAAGCACTACATCGGGAGACAATTTTTGCCGTCATTATCTCAAGCAACTTAAATTATATTTACAACAGGAGTCACCGAGTCAGGAGTCAGAATTAAAACTGGTTTGCTGTCCGGCTTTGAATTTAGATCCCATACATCATTAATCTTCAATCTGCTGTAACTCTCAACATAATACATTAAATAGGGGTTCTTCTTTCCTATGGCGGTATGTAAGTAGGTTGGCGTTAAAAATTGTCGTTGGGGCAAGGGAACAGGGAACAGGGAACAGGGAACAGGAAGAGAGTTTTGGGCGATTTTACTTTTCTTCACATACCTTGAAATTTTTCGGTTCACCTACTTCTACTTACTTAAATGGGATAGAGAATCTTCTAATTTTTCCTCCTGACTCCTGACTCCTAGCCCTTACAGATAACTTTTCCAGCAAACCCTACTTAATTATATCCAAAAATTAAGCTACCCAGATTTGACATCGGATAGCTTAATTTAGATTTTCCATTCTAGCAATCAATCTGCTGGGACGTTTTCTAGGGCTGCCTCAACTGAAACTTGTAGGGAGAGAAACTTTTCTAAACGAACAAGCTTAACCGTCTGGGTGACACGAGCATTAGTGACAATTTGGAAACTGCCTTCACTTTCAGATTCAGGTTTAGCCAGTTTGGCTAGTCTTACGAGCGCTCCTAAGCCAGAACTATCCACAAAGTCGATCTTTGAAAGATCCAAAATGATGTTTTTTGGGCCTTCTTCAATTTTAGTGCCAATTACTTTAGTGAATGTCGGCTCAGAGAAAGCGTCTAATAAACCTGTGAGGCGGAATAGCTGACAGCTATCGCGGACTTCGCGTGTACCTCTCAGGCTCACGGTTAGATTTAGTGGTTCAGCTATGATTTTCTCCTCGTTCTTTTTACTAAAAGTAAACGTTCTAGTATAGATGGTTTTTGAGCAATTTGTCTATGTTGGCAACTGGCAAAATTTTTTACTAATTACCAATGCCCATCATGACATGGGAATTTTAGATTTTAGATTTTAGATTTTAGATTTTAGATTAAAAAAATTTGGTATAGATTCCTGTCCTCTACTGAGGGAAAAATACTCGCTGCGCTGTGTATGCTTCGCTAAGGGCAATCCCAAATCTAAAATCGGCAATCCCAAATCTAAAATTTATTGCCGTGCTGCTTGCATTTTTAGGACAAACTGCTCAAATAAGTAGTCGGCATCATGGGGTCCAGGACTGGCTTCTGGGTGGTACTGGACAGAAAACACAGGTAGGGTCTTGTGACGGACTCCAGCTACGGTCAGATCATTGAGGTTCAAATGGCTGATTTCAACTGTGGCTGTGGGCAGGGAGTCTGGGTTCAGGGCGAAACTGTGGTTTTGGCTGGTGATTTCCACTCTTTCTTGTAAGCCGGCAGGTTGATTTAAACCGCGATGTCCAAATTTCAGTTTAAAGGTTTCTGCTCCCAGAGCATGACCTAAAATTTGGTGTCCCATACAAATGCCAAATATGGGTTTTTGGCTGTCTAGTAAGGCTCTGGTGGTGTTGATACCTTCTGTGACAGCGGCCGGGTCTCCTGGTCCGTTGGAGAGGAAAATACCATCTGGATTGTATTTGAGAATTTCTTCTGGTTGTGTATCGGCAGGAACAACTATGACGCGACATCCATAACTGGCGAGACGGCGGAGGATATTCCGCTTGACTCCAAAGTCTAGGGCGACGACGGTGAAGGTTTCGCTAATTTTAGCTACGGCTTCGGGGTTGAATTCCCAAGGGGTGGTTGTGGCTTCCATCCATTCGTAAACGGTTGGTGTGGTGACTTCTTTGACTAGGTTTAAGCCTGTCATGCTTGGTGCTGCTTGTACCATTTCTAACAATTCTGTTTCGTCGAGAATTGTTGTGGAAATGCCGCCATTCATCGCTCCAAACATCCGAATTTTCCGGGTGAGGGCGCGGGTATCTATGCCGTAAATACCGGGAATGTGGTGCTGTTGCAGGTAGTGAGGGAGGGATTGGGTGGACCGCCAGTTGCTGGGTTTATGACAGATGTTGCGAGCGATCGCTCCCTTAATATGGGGTTGATTTGATTCTTCGTCTTCGGAATTAATACCAGTGTTTCCTAGTTCGGGATAAGTAAAAATAACGATTTGACCACAGTAACTAGGATCGGTTAACACTTCTTGATATCCGGTCATGCCAGTGTTAAACACGATTTCACCAATGGCGGTGACCGTAGCACCGAAAGACCAACCGCGATAAGCAGAACCATCTGCTAGGACAAGTAGAGCCGGGATTGCGTCAGATAGGGACATAGATCATTTGTAATTGGTAATTGGAGATAAAAAAGGGTTTTATATCTTCTATAACTTATTTTTTTTAGAAGACAGCAAAGATATATCTTCTCATGGTTTATGAAGGTGGAGAGTCTACATCTACAATATTCATTTATTCTATAATTGCAAATTGCTCTTTCAATTCCTGATCGTTAGGTCTTTTAGGATATTCTTCGTGTGTATAAACCCATACAGGATAGACAGAGCAAGAAGCTTGATGAACAACATACATAAATCTGCCTTGACGGGAAGCACCTTGAAGTTCCGGCATTAAAAACCGAATTTTCCTAAATTCAAAATCTGGTTTGTAAGCACCTTTAGGAAAATTCTCGCTATCTGATTCATCAAAAAACGGATCTTTTGTAAGTTCTCCATCAAAACTTTAATTTTAAAATGATTCAATAGTCTCAATGGAACACAGCGGTTTGAGATGATTGTAGATACGGGGGCGAGTGGGGGTGTGATTACCCAGAAGATAGCAGCGGCTTTGGGTGTAGTCACTGTCGGCAAGGCTAAAGCCAATACCGCCAGTGCTAAAGCTGTGGAATTTCCCATTGGCTATCTTGATTCGATGGAAGCCGGGGGTATGATCGTCAATAAAGTCCCAGTAGCGATCGCTGGTACAGAATTAGAAACAGGACTTTTAGAACATGACTTTTTCGGTAACTACGATGTAACTATCGAACGTAACGTCGTCGAATTTCGTCCCCAAGTCCACTCAGAAGCTAATCCTTCAGAAAATCCACTAAATGTTCCAACTTTGTCCAAGGGCTACCGCTTTGTAAAATTTCTTTAGCTACAGTCACCCCTTGACCATGATTTAGCCAGGGAACAGCACCTGCTACTTGCAACGCCAGGGAAGCATTTAACGCCACTATATCTTGTTGCGCTTGTGTGCCTTTCCCTTGCAAAACTTCTTTAAGAATCACCGCATTTTCTTGTGCGTCACCACCCTTAACAGCGGTAATGGAAGCAGGAATCACACCCACTTCCTGGGGATCAACAGTAGTTAGAAATACTTTACCATCTTTTAAAGTTGCCAAATCGGTAATATCGCCCAAACCAGCTTCATCTAATTTTTCTCGTCCATGCAGAACCATTGCTGTTTGTGTCCCCAAGAGATTTAAAGCTTCAGCAACGGTTTCTATGAGTTGAGGATCAAAAACACCAATTACCTGACCAGTAGGATTCAGGGGATTTACCAGGGGTCCTAGTAAATTAAACACAGTCCGCACTTTGAGATTTCGCCGTAATGGGGCAACTGCTTTCAGGGCTGGATGCCAGCCAGGGGCGAATAAAAATGTAATTCCTACCTCTTGTACTGCTGCTTGGACTTTTTCACTGGCAGCAGTCAAATTTACTCCCAAGGCTTCTAAAACATCCGCGCTTCCTGTGAGACTGGAAGCAGAACGACTACCATGTTTAGCCACAGGTATACCCGCAGCAGCCACTACAAAGGCGACAGCGGTGGAAATATTAAAGGTTGATGCCCCATCACCACCTGTACCACAAGTATCAATTAACCGTAGGGGCGGGGTTTCCCCGCCCTTGTTTATTGGTACGGAAGACAGAGATTTTAATACTTCTGCCATTCCTGTTAATTCTTCAGCACATACGCCTTTAAAGTTCAAGGCCATTAAAATTGCCCCTGACAGTTCTGGGGGAATCGTTTCATTGATCCATCCTTGCATCAATTCTGCGGCTTGAGTCCGGGATAATGATTGACGTTCTAATAATTGTTTGAGTAAGTTAGACCAAATAGTAGAGTCCATTGTTCGGTTTTTTTATGATGTTGAATGTGATTTTACCGAAAAATGGCTTTTTTTTGCACGCAGAGGCGCTCCAGACGCAGAGAAAGAGCGCAAAGATGAGGTTTAAGCAATCAGTTGAGATTTTTTTAAGTTTTGGTTAATTTCATAGTTACTGATAAATAGTTCTTTGCCTTTTTCGGCTTTTTTTTGTTTATAATTGTTCATGCCATATTGTAATTCCCATTCAATGATATTTGCCCATTTAAAGTTTTCTCTGATTTCTGGGCAATCGTCGTAGGTAATTAACCAGTTATGGGGACATTGTTTTAAATTTGAAGCAAATTTTTGATGATCAAAGCCTGTATGTAAATCTCCTTTTTTACCATATAATTTAGATTTTTCGGCTTTAACATAAGGAGGATCTAAAAATATGAATACATCTTTTCCAGGTTCATTAATCAGATAACTATAATCTAAATTGGTAACTTGGATATCTTGTGTTAGAATATTTTCTAGTTTTTCTAGTCTATCTATTGATGAATTTGTAAATCTTTTATGAAAAGATTCTAAAGAAAATCCACCGGATTCTATAGTTCCAGAAAATGTAATTCTATTCAGAACAAAAAACCGGACTGCTCTTTCTAAGTCTGATAATGTGTTAACATTTACATGAGCTAATTCGGCAAAAAGTAATTTTCCATCTTGAGAATTTTCTTTAACTTGACGAACTGCGGAAACTAATTTTGATAAATCAGATTTTGCCAAATGCCAAAATAAAAATAATTCTGGATTTAAATCGTTAATGGAAATCTTTAAATTGGGAAATTGTTGTTTGAGATAAATGAAAACTGAACCACCACCAACAAAAGGTTCTCTAAATTCGGAAAACTTTTCTGGAAGACATTCAGCGATGCTTTTAATTGCTCTTGATTTTCCACCAGGATAACGGAGAGGACTTTTGATATTCATGTTATTTGAGTTTTTAGAGAGAATAATTTATTGTAGGTTGGGTTGACGCAAGGAAACCCAACAACTCTGGCGTTGCTGAATTGAGGTATGAAACTAAAAACTCAAAATCTAAAACTTTGCGTCTTTGCTCCTTTGCAACTTTGCGCGAAACAAAATTCATACCGCCATTATGCAACGCCACAACTCTTACTATATTACTGCCAATGTTGGGTTTCACTTCATTCAACCCAACCTACTGTTCGGCTTTAAATTTAGATATTGTACCTAATTAATCTACAATTTGCTGTAATATAAATCCTATGTTTTAATATACTCAGCTAAAATTAGCTTTGTGGAAACTTACTATATCAAGTTATGAATCGTTCAGCCCCCTATCAACCATTAATATTCCGAATCCTCCATGGTATAAGCGGGATTTTAGGAATTGGTGCAATTATTAGCGGATTCCTAGTGTACAACACTTTTGATAAAAGATTTGGATATATCCCAATTCCTAAAATCAATCCTATACAGGATATTCATGGAACATTGGCAGTATTTTTCTTGATTTTACTACCATTTTTTGCTGTTTATAGTTTTCATGCTGGAAAAAGACGACTATTACAACCAGACTCTATCCAAAATCTAACTCAATTTGGTAAACCAATTTGGTGGGTAAGTCTGCAACGGTTAGTGAATACTAATATGTTACTTGCTGCTGTTTTGGCAGTGGTATCTGGGAGAATGATGAAGGAAGAATGGCTACCACTAGGAGAACTTGATCATGTTTGGTATTATGCTCATCTCATAGCTTGGGTAATCATAATTTTTTGTTTAGCAATTCATGTTTTGATGTCGGCTAAAGTTGGTGGTGTGCCATTATTATTATCAATATTATCCTGGAAATTCCGCCCAGAAGATAGTCCTACTCAATGGTATAGTCGTCTCTGTGTTTGGTTGGGTAATTTCTCTCATCAAATCCGGGAAGAAATTAATCAGTTTATGAAGGGTGGTTTATTATTGCAAATAATTGAAGTAATTGTCTTAGGGGGAATTATTTCAGCGTTTATTTTACCTTTGTTGTTTTCTGGTGGTTAAGAGGGTGTTTGAAAAGTCTAATTTATTACTTGCAAGGGCGACTAGAAGTCGCAGCTACACAGACGAAACCCACCTTCGTGGGTTCAAAAGCCTTGATTTTTCGTTAGTCCACGCAGGTGGACTTTGTTTGTGTAGTA
>NZ_JAQMSE010000057.1:0-5137 GCF_028330045.1 Aphanizomenon sp. CS-733/32 | reverse complement strand
GTAGGTAGACAAAAATAAATAGAACTATGTTAAGTAAGTTAACAGATTCTGAAATTGGCTCGTAGTTAGGGCTTTAGCCCTACTTTCAGGTCTAAAGACCTTACTACAAACCTTTAATTATTTACGTTACTCTACTTAGTTGAGGCTGGTAATGGGTAATTGGTAATAGTTAATTGGTGATGAAAACAGAAATTTCATCCTGTTCATCCTTTAATTCTGGACATCCTGATAGCGAAGCGTGGCGTTAGCCATTTCTGACAATGTACCTAACTAGCAACTGACATTAATATACTTATGACCAAGGATAGATGATTAACGACTAATAAGTTGCCGTTCTAATTGTAGTAAAGCTTCTACTCTTGCTTCAGTGGCTGGGTGACTAGAGAAAAGATTTCCCAAAAACTGCCCGGAAATGGGATGAATAATTAATAATGGTTCAAAAGCTGGGTTAGCATTCAAAGGCATTTGTCTAGCTGTAGATTCTAACCGTTGTAAGGCCCTAGCTAAGGCGCGAGGATTACCTGTTAATTTTACTGCACCAGCATCAGCGGAAAATTCTCTGGTGCGGGAAATTGCTAACTGAATTACAGTAGCAGCAATGGGCGCAAATAGGACTGTTGCTAAGACACCTAAAGGATTGCCACCTCTTTCATTATCTCGTGAACCGCCACCAAACCACATACTATAACTGAGCATTTGCGCGAGGAAAGAAACAGCACCGGCGACAGTGGCGGCGATCGCTTGAGTTAAGGTATCACGATTGATAATATGGGTAAGTTCGTGGGCAATTACGCCTTCTAATTCGTCCTCTGGCAGGATGTCCAAAATCCCCGCAGTAACAGCCACAGCCGCGTGTTCAGGGTCTCTTCCTGTCGCAAACGCATTGGCAGTGGGACTAGGAACAATATACACCCCCGGCATGGGAATATTGGCACGGGTAGATAATTTTTGGACGATGCGATACAGTCCGGGTGCTTCCGCCGCGCTGACAGGTTGGGCGTTATATACTGCTAAAGCAATCTTATCTGATTGATACCATGAGAACAAATTAGTCGCTGCTGCCAACCCAATACCGATAACTAAGCCTCCCGTACCACCAATCACCCAGTAACTAATTGCTATTAATAAGCCACTGAGAGTAGCCAGTAAAATAGCAGTTTTTAGTTGATTTCCCATATTGATAACTCTCCTACTTCTGCTGTGTTAATTTTTGTAACTTTCTCTGGACAACAGCATCTTTTTAGCTACCTCCTGATTGTATCGAGTTCAAATTTGGGGTACAGTGATGAAACCCTGTCACTAGAGTACGGTTTTCCGTTTGAGGTGAATTAGATTCAATTTGTTGCGGATCTAAGTGGTTAGCATGGAAAATTGTCCTTATGGCAAGGGAAGAGGCAAGAGTGAAGAGAGGTTGGGCGATTTTGCTTTTCTTTACACGGATTGCTTTTATTGTGTTCATCGAAATTTATGTCACATTAGTTGACACTCTGTCTAACTCCTGACTTCTGCTATGGCTTTTCTCCTGTTGGCTATTGAGTGAAAGTGAACTTTATCCTAAAATAACTAGTAGGAATTTGGTGAAGCGGTTTATTTTACTTGCCTCTTCTCTACTGAAAATGAATCAAAAGCAGTTAAAAGTAAGATAAGTCACCTGTGAGTAGCTCCTAAAAAAAAGCTAACAGCTTGATATTGGATGCTCAAAAAGGTAGGTTAGATGTTTTGAGTATCTTAAGTAAGAGTATGATGAAAAGTATGAAAGCTGAACATATTGATTTTCCAGTGCTACAGTCAGAATTATTCTTACGTCATCGTCTACAGGTAGTAGAGGAATTGTGGGAGTCGGTGCTGCGTCAAGAATGTGGTCAGGAAATGGTGGATCTTTTGCGCCAATTGCGGGACTTATGTTCTCCAGAGGGACAAGCCACCAATGACTTAGCTGCATCGGCTGTAGAATTAATTGAACAATTAAATATCAATGAAGCGATTCGTGGGGCGCGTGCTTTTGCGTTATATTTTCAGTTGATTAATATTATTGAGCAGGAATATGAGCAAAAGCAGCAATTAAACCGCTATAGTGGAGAAACGGATGAAGAGGTTTTCCCTAGTATAATTTATTCTACGAACCAAAGAGAAGAAGAATTGCCTATTACTAAGGAAATAGGTAGTGATTTGATGACATCGGAAACTCCGCAAAAAGGGACTTTCGCGGCTTTATTTCCCCTGTTATTTAAATTGAATGTTCCACCCCAACTAATTCAACGTCTAATTTCTCAACTGGATATCCGCTTAGTTTTCACTGCACACCCGACGGAAATTGTCCGTCATACTATCCGGGATAAACAGCGTCAGGTGGTTCATCTTTTGCAAAAACTAGATGAAGCCCAAAGTCGTGCTAGTAGCTATCCTTGGGAAACTTTGGAAGTCAAGGAAAGATTACTGGAAGAAATTCGCCTGTGGTGGCGAACCGATGAGTTGCATCAGTTTAAACCGACAGTTTTGGATGAAGTAGATTATGCTCTTCACTACTTTCAAGAAGTGTTGTTTGATGGGATTACGCAACTATACAAACGCTTCAAATATTCCTTGGGAGAAACTTTTCCTTGGTTACAACCACCAACGACAAATTTTTGCTCTTTTGGTTCTTGGGTAGGTTCAGACCGAGATGGTAATCCTTCGGTGACACCGGAAGTAACTTGGAAAACCGCCTGTTATCAACGGAAAATGGTCTTAGAGCGGTATATTAAGTCAGTTAAAGAGTTGGTGTCTTTATTGAGTGTATCTATGCACTGGAGTGATGTACTACCAGATTTGCTAGAGTCTTTGGAGTTGGATCAATCACAGTTAAGTGGGGTGTATGATGATTTGGCGTTGCGTTTCCGCCAAGAACCTTATCGCCTGAAGTTATCTTACATTCTCCAGCGGTTGGAAAATACCCGCGATCGCAATTTAGCCTTATATAATCGGGAAACCCCAAACAATGAAGATGCACCTATGTACCGTTCGGGTGCAGAATTCTTAACAGAATTGTTGTTAATTCAACGCAACTTAACAGAAACAGGTTTAAGTTGTCGAGAGTTGGAAAACCTGATTTGTCAAGTAGAAATATTTGATTTTAATCTGACTCAATTAGATATTCGGCAAGAATCATCCCGTCATGCTGATGCTATCAATGAGATTCTGGAATACTTGCAACTGTTACCCCAGTCCTACAACGAATTATCAGAAGCACAGAGAATCGCCTGGTTAACTTCAGAATTGCAAACTCGACGGCCATTGATTCCCGCTGAATTACCATTTTCAGAAAAAACCAATGATGTGATTGAAACCTTCCGAATTTTGCGATCGCTACAACAAGAATTTGGCATTAAAATCTGTCAAACTTATATTATTAGTATGTGCCGTGAAGTTAGCGACGTACTAGAAGTTTTACTCCTCGCCAAAGAATCAAGCTTATTTGATCCTGTAGTTGCAGTGGGAACAATTCGCGTTGTGCCTCTATTTGAAACCGTAGAAGATTTACAACGTTCTAGGGGCGTAATGCGCCAACTGTTTGAATTGCCTTTATATCGGGCAATGCTGGCTGGAGGTTATACCACAATCAACAAAAGTGAAGAACAAGCATCTCCATCTGTTTCTACTTTGAATCCTAACTTACAAGAAGTAATGTTGGGGTATTCCGATAGTAATAAAGATTCTGGTTTTTTAAGCAGTAACTGGGAAATTCATAAAGCTCAAAAATCACTTCAGAAAATCGCCGAAAGTTACGGTGTAAATCTGCGGATTTTCCACGGACGAGGCGGTTCTGTAGGTCGTGGTGGCGGTCCTGCCTATGAAGCGATTTTAGCCCAACCAGGTCACAGTATTAGTGGCCGGATTAAAATCACCGAACAAGGGGAAGTCTTAGCTTCTAAATATTCCTTGTTGGATTTGGCTTTGTATCACTTGGAAACCATCACCACAGCCGTAATTCAAGCCAGTTTATTAGGAACAGGGTTTGATGATATTGAACCTTGGAATGAGATTATGGAAGAGTTATCTCATGCGTCGCGTCAGCACTATCGTAACCTAATTTATGAGCAACCTGATTTCATTGACTTCTTCCACCAAGTCACCCCCATTGAAGAAATCAGCCAATTGCAAATTAGTTCTCGTCCGGCCCGTCGTCCATCTGGTAAAAAAGATTTAAGTAGCTTACGAGCGATTCCTTGGGTATTTAGTTGGACACAAACCCGGTTTTTATTACCTTCTTGGTATGGAATTGGAACAGCCTTACAAGAATTTCTGGACGCAGAACCAGAACAACATTTGAAATTACTCCGCTATTTCTACCTCAAATGGCCATTCTTTAAAATGGTGATTTCTAAAGCCGAAATGACTTTAGCAAAAGTGGACATGGAAATGGCGCGTCACTATGTTGATGAACTGTCTAAACCTGAAGACAAACCGCGATTTGAGAAAGTTTTTGAGCAAATTTCTAGCGAGTTCTTGCTGACCAGGGATTTAGTTTTAAAAATCACCGGACACCAAAAACTATTAGATGGTGATCCAGTATTACAACGTTCTGTACAATTAAGAAATGGAACAATTGTGCCGTTAGGATTTATTCAAGTTTCTCTCCTTAAACGATTACGTCAATCTAAAACTGCCCCCACAACCGGAGTAATTCATTCTCGTTACAGCAAAGGAGAATTACTCAGAGGGGCGTTATTAACCATCAACGGAATTGCTGCCGGCATGAGAAATACAGGTTGATAATGGGTAATTTCCCTTAAATTCAATTCGCGATCAGTAGGTGAACACAATAAAACCAAACTGTGTAAAGAAACGTAAAATTGCCCAAACCCTCTTCACTCTTGCCTTTTGCCTTGCCATAACGACAATTTTCAACGCCAACCTACTTAGTAGCTTTTTTGGGCAGCGATCGCCCCCCGGACTTAGCAGATTTTCTAGTCTACTGGCGATTCCGACGGTGCGCCTCGCTATCGCCTCATTTTCTGGTTGGGGCCGATTCTTCTTCTAGATACAGCAATTTGCAATCACACAAGGTACATCTTAGCCCCCTCATCGCTTGCAGGGAGGGGGTTGGGGGTGGGGTTCTTGTTCCAGGTTTGATGACAATTTGCTGTAAGTGGAAACC
>NZ_JAQMSE010000056.1:0-8236 GCF_028330045.1 Aphanizomenon sp. CS-733/32 | reverse complement strand
TTAAGAAATATATTGAACAGCAACGCGATTAACGTCAATGCAGGATAAATCCTGCACCTAGCCTTCATCCCTTGTCTAAAGCACAGATGTAGCTTCCTAAGTCAGCTACATCTTCAAGGGTTTTCGGCATTTCCCTTATAACACTATCACGACTATCTTCGCAATTGTCGCTGCTCCTTTCATTGTCAACAAATAACTATTGGTAAATGTCTCTTTTAACCACGACAAGACTGATTGTTCTATATTTAATTATAGTTAACTTTTAACAAAAAACGCTTAAACAAATCATGCTACTCGCCAATCAGGAGAAAGCTAAAGCTAAAGTGAAAATTGGAAAAGCTGTAAGTGCGATCGCTACTAAGGTAGAATATTCAAAGTTCGGTAAAAACTTCCCTACCATCCCCAGTGGTAATTGGCTAAAGTCCCATTATTCTGGGAAGTCCTTGTTGTTTGTGGTAGCTTCAGACCCAAAGGAAGTTAGGAAAACCACAATTAGCGGCAGCAAAACTCTAAATTTACCTGTTCGTGCTGCTAACAGCCTCAAAAATCGGCGTTTTTGAGATTCCAGTTTAGCTTGGACATTGGCTATGACTTCATACATTTGTTTTTCTGGTGGTACAACCATCAGTAAAAACTAATCTAATAACTATAGTTTCTTGTTAAGTTAAATTAAATCACAGTGATAATTACCCCAAATTTATCGGGTAAGTTGAGTTTTTGTATCAAATGAGCAGGGTTAACGGAGTAATACAGACAATGCAGCAACTTGTAGACCAAATTGAAACAATTGATTTTCAAAGTGAAATATATAAAGATGCTTATAGCCGCATCAATGCGATCGTAATTGAAGGAGAACAAGAAGCCCACGAAAATTACATTACATTAGCTCAACTACTGCCGGCACAGGAAAAGGAACTAATTGTCCTCTCAAAAATGGAAAGTCGCCACAAAAAGGGATTTGAAGCCTGTGGACGGAACTTAAAAGTGACTCCAGATTTAGAATTTGCGAAAAAGTTTTTCTTGGGACTACACGACAATTTCCAAGCAGCAGCTAGAGAAGGTAAAATAGTTACCTGCCTGTTGATTCAATCATTAATTATCGAATGTTTTGCGATCGCCGCCTACAATATCTATATTCCTGTAGCTGATGATTTCGCTCGTAAAATCACAGAAGGAGTAGTAAAAGAAGAATACAGCCATCTCAACTTTGGTGAAGTGTGGCTGCAAAAAAACTTTACAGAATCCCAAGCCGAGTTAGAGGAAGCTAACCGCCAAAACCTACCTCTAGTATGGAGAATGCTCAATCAAGTGGCAGATGATGCCAAGATCTTAGCTATGGAAAAAGACGCTTTAGTGGAAGACTTTATGATTCAATATGGTGAGGCCCTAAGTAACATTGGCTTCACTACCCGTGATATCATGCGTCTTTCTGCATACGGACTTGTAGCCGCTTAGAAATGCCCTTGGGGTGACAACTATGTTACCCCAGGTTTTCAGAGCAGGGAGCAGGGAGCAGGGAGCAGGGAGCAGGGAGCAGAGGGGAAAAGGATTTAAGCCCTATTTACCTTTCTTTACAGATTTTGGTTATCTCACATCCACCTACTTAATTGCGAATTACCAATTATCTGGACACCTTATGTAGTATTTTTAATAGTTAGATATTATCTCTGATTCCAAGTTGGCATAGTTTTTTGATTTCTCCAAAATCTCAAATCTCAAATCTAAAATCCAAAATTGGTTTTGCACGACAGCACACGCCTAATATATCACTCCATGTTTGGTTTAATTGGACATCTGACTAGTTTAGAACACGCTCAATCAGTAGCTCAAGAATTGGGATATCCAGAATATGCCGATCAAGGGCTAGACTTTTGGTGTAGCGCCCCGCCGCAAATAGTTGATCATATCACTGTCACCAGTATCACCGGGCAGAAAATAGAAGGAAAGTATGTAGAATCATGCTTTTTACCGGAAATGCTGGCTAATCGCCGCATTAAAGCCGCAACGCGCAAAATTCTTAATGCTATGGCTCATGCTCAAAAGCATGGCATTGATATTACAGCCTTGGGTGGATTTTCCTCAATTATTTTTGAGAACTTTAATTTAGAGCAGTTCAAACAAGTCCGCAATATTAACCTAGAATTTGAACGGTTCACCACAGGCAACACTCATACAGCTTACATTATTTGTCGGCAAGTAGAAGAAGCTTCCCAACAACTAGGGATTGAATTGTCCAAAGCAACTGTAGCTGTGTGCGGTGCAACGGGGGATATTGGCAGCGCAGTCACCCGCTGGCTAGATAAAAAAACAGATGTTCAAGAATTACTATTAATTGCGAGAAATCAAGAACGTCTCCAAGAACTACAAGCAGAACTAGGACGGGGTAAAATTATGGGGTTACAGGAAGCATTACCCCAAGCGGATATTGTCGTCTGGGTGGCGAGTATGCCCAAAGGCGTAGAAATTGAACCAACAGCATTAAAGCAACCCTGTCTATTGATTGATGGTGGCTATCCTAAAAATTTAGGTACAAAAGTTCAGCATCCGGGGATATATGTACTAAATGGTGGCATTGTGGAGCATTCCCTAGATATTGACTGGAAAATTATGAAAATTGTCAATATGGATGTGCCAGGACGGCAATTATTTGCTTGTTTTGCCGAATCAATGCTGCTGGAGTTTGAGAAGTTATATACAAACTTTTCTTGGGGGCGTAATCAGATTACCGTAGACAAAATGGAGCAAATTGGTCGAGTGTCCATTAAACACGGTTTTAGACCATTACTAGTTTAGTCAAGAGGTAAGAGGCAAGAGGCAAGAGGTAAAAGCAAAGATCAATATTCTCCTCTTCTCCCTATTCCCTATTCCCTATTCCCTATTCCCTATTTCCTTAATATGGCAACCACTGAGCGCAAACCCCTACTGTTAGATTTTGAAAAGCCTTTAGCAGAACTGGCCACTCGGATTGACCAAATTCGCCAATTGGCTGAAGAAAATGGTGTTGATGTTTCTGGACAAATTCGCCAACTAGAGACACGGGCGACGCAATTGCGGGAGGAGATTTTTAGTAGTCTGACACCATCCCAACGATTGCAGGTAGCTCGTCATCCCCGCAGGCCTAGCACCTTAGATTATATCCAGTCTATCAGCGATGAATGGATGGAATTACATGGCGATCGCTGTGGCGGCGATGATCCAGCTTTAGTTGGTGGCGTTGGTCGCATAGCTGGACAACCAGTGATGATGTTAGGACATCAAAAAGGTCGAGATACTAAAGACAACGTTGCCCGCAACTTTGGTATGGCTGCTCCTGGTGGCTACCGTAAGGCTCTGCGCCTCATGGAACACGCCAATAAATTTAGTATGCCAATTTTGACATTTATTGATACTCCCGGGGCTTGGGCAGGCATCGAAGCCGAACATCAAGGACAAGGAGAGGCGATCGCCTATAACCTACGAGAAATGTTCAGTTTTGACGTACCCATCATTTGTACAGTTATCGGTGAAGGTGGATCCGGTGGGGCTTTGGGTATTGGTGTAGGCGATCGCCTGCTGATGTTTGAACACTCAGTTTACACCGTAGCTACCCCTGAAGCCTGTGCCGCAATTTTGTGGAAAGATGCCAGTAAATCTCACCTAGCCGCCGTAGCCCTGAAAATCATCTCCCACGACCTCAAAAACTTGGGCATTATTGACCAAATCCTCCCTGAACCTTTGGGTGGCGCACACTCAGACCCCTTAACAGCGGCTACCAACTTAAAACAAGCCCTAGTGGAAAACTTAGACGAACTCAACCGTCTCACCCCAGCCGAGCGCCGCCAACTCCGTTATGATAAATTCCGTAATATCGGCGTTTTCACAGAACTTGCCCACTAAAAATACTCAAGAAAATGGTATAGAATAATAGCAATGCTATAATTGCCTATGGCTGCTTAAGGATTTTTAACAATCTTCAAGAGCTATAGGCATTTGTATTTACTTGATTTTATGAATTCTGAGCAAAAAAGACGCGCCTTAATTACTGGTGCTAGTAGCGGAATTGGCAGAGCAACAGCTTTAGCATTTGCAAAAGCTGGAATAGATGTAGCATTAGTCAGCCGTTCTCAGGATAAACTAGAGTCTGTAGCTAGAGCCGCACAGGAGTTAGGAGTAGAAGCCCAAGCCTTTTGTCTAGACTTAGCTGAAGTTACCCAAGTTAAATCCAAAATTCAAGGAATAGCTGACAAATTTGGCAACATAAATATTCTCATTAATAACGCTGGAATTGGATATACAGGCAACCTGAGTGAAACACCCTTGGAAGACTGGCAACAAGTTATTGACTTGAACCTCACCAGTGTCTTTCAGTGCATGATGGGAATTTTGCCAGGAATGCGCCAACAAGGGCAAGGCACAATTATTAACATTGCTTCTATAGCAGCCAAACAAACCTTTCCGGGTTGGGGTGCTTACTGCGTCAGCAAAGCAGGACTTCTTTTCCTCTCCCAAACCCTCGCACAAGAAGAACGGGCTAATGGTATTCGCGTCATTGCCATTTGTCCTGGTTCTGTGAATACAGCAATTTGGGATACTCCAACCGTCCAAGCTAACTTTGACCGTTCCCAAATGTTAACTCCAGAAATTGTGGCAACAACAATTCTACACACTGTCTTATTACCACAAGAAGCAGTAATTGAAGAATTGACGATTATGTCCAATGCTGGTGTTCTCTAATTGGTAATTTCCTCATTTATCTCTTTAAATGATCAATTACCACTGACAACTGACAACTGAAAAATTACTAAAATTTAATCATGACTATCGCTGGTTCAACCGGTTCTAATACCTCGCAATCGCCTCTCATTCCTGACTTAGCAGAAGCTATCAATGTCCGACCAGACCGCAATACCCATAATGGCAAAGAACCAGAAATACATCCACCGTCGGAAGAAACAATGGATGAGATGATGCAAGCTGTGCGGACAATGTTAGTGGGATTAGGAGAAGACCCTGAACGGGAAGGACTGCTAAAAACACCCAAGCGCGTAGCTAAGGCGATGAAATTTCTCACCAGCGGCTACAATCAATCTCTAGAAGACCTCATCAATGGTGCGATATTTGATGAAGGACATGATGAAATGGTTTTGGTAAGAGACATTAACTTCTTTAGCCTGTGTGAACATCATATGCTGCCATTCATGGGTAGAGCGCACGTTGCTTATATTCCCAATCAAAAAGTTGTAGGATTAAGCAAACTGGCAAGAATTGTGGAAATGTATTCTCGCCGATTGCAAGTTCAAGAAAGACTAACTCGACAAATTGCTGAGGCGCTACAAGCAGTCCTCGAACCCAAAGGTGTGGCTGTAGTCATGGAAGCTACTCATATGTGTATGGTGATGCGGGGGGTTCAAAAACCTGGTTCTTGGACAGTTACCAGTTCGATGGTAGGTATTTTCCAAGAACAACACAAAACCCGTGAAGAATTTTTTAACTTGATTCGTCATCAAGCGTCATTATTTTAATGCGGGGTAGGGGTAGGGGGCAGGGGAGTAGGGGTAGGGGAGAATATTTTTCCTAATGACCAATGACCAATGACTAATGACTAATCACCAATTCTCTAACTTTTGAAACAATAGGGCTACTTTATCTAAATCTTTGTTACCTGGTGAGTGTTCGACACCACTAGATAGATCAATACCATTGGGTTTAATTTGACTTAAAGCAGTCAAAATATTATCTGGTGTGAGTCCTCCGGCTAAGAACCAAGGAAGATTAGGGCTAAATTGCTGATTTAGTTGATGCCAATCTAAGGTTTGTCCTGTTCCTCCTAGCTGTTGAGGATGGTAAGCATCAAGTAGTAGAGTATCTACATAATCGGTGTAATGTATGGTGGTTTGTAGATGCTCTAAACTGCGGACTCGCAAGGCTTTGATAATTTCCACCTGGGGTAGAGATTGACGTAATTGCTGGCAAAATTCTGGTGTTTCGTCTCCATGTAGCTGGACACCGGTTAAACCAGACTTTTTCACTATTTGACTAATTTCAGAAATAGTAGTGTTAGCAAAAACGCCGATTTTATCAATATTTTCGGGAATGGGGATGATCGCTGCCTGAATTTGGGCTATGGTAACGTAACGAGGGGAACTGGGAACACAAATAAATCCTAGTGCTGTTGCACCCAGGGCAGTTATAGCTAAAGACTGCTCTGGTTGGGTAATACCGCAAATTTTAACCCGCATTTTTATCAGAAGAGTTACAAATAATCACAAAAGTATCTTAATTCAAGTTAAAAACTTTTGCTTTGTCCTGGGTAATTTTATAATTCTGTAGAACTATATTCATTTTCTCATTTAGGAGAACACAATTTCATGTCATCAATTTTATTAGCCGCAGCATCCGTTCCTGTTACACCAGTGTGGAGTCCTACAGTCGGTATCATTATCAGTGCCAGCAGCGCAGTTGTATTATTATTTACTTTTGCACTGAAATCTGCTAAAGTTGGACTTGGGATGCCTGTATTGCCTGTAAGTGTACCAGGATTCATTGGAGCAATGGCTTTTGGTCATGTAATTGGTATTGGTATTGTGTTAGGACTAACTAATATTGGTCGTTTGTAAGTTGGATTAACAAATACCAGATCCCCGACTTCTTGGAGAAGTCGGGGATCTATGCTATTTAAAATTGTCTATTCTAGAGTTATACATACATTTCTCTCTATAAAATAATTTCTGGAAATATCTAATAATGCAAACAAATTGGCAAATAGGTTCTTTATTTGGCATTCCCTTATTTTTAGACCCCTTATGGTTTGTGATTTTGGGGTTAACAACCCTGAATTTTGGGTTAGCTTACCAACAATGGGGGACTGTTGCGGGTTGGAGTGCTGGTTTGATGATGGCACTGCTGTTATTTGCTTCGGTGCTGCTACATGAGTTGGGACATAGCTTGGTGGCACAATCCCAAGGTATTAAGGTGAATTCGATTACTTTGTTTTTGTTTGGGGGGGTGGCGGCAATTGAGGAGGAGTCAAAAACTCCTGGTCAGGCTTTTCAGGTGGCGATCGCTGGTCCTGCGGTCAGTGTGATGCTATTTGTCTTACTGCGTCTAGCAGCGAGTGTAATTCCCGATAGTAACCCTCTGAGTGAAATGACCGGGGATTTATCGAGGATTAACTTGGTGGTGGCTTTATTTAATTTAATTCCTGGTTTGCCTTTGGATGGGGGACAGGTGTTAAAAGCGGCTTTGTGGAAAATTACAGGCGATCGCTTTCAAGCGGTACACTGGGCTGCAAAGGCTGGACAAATTTTAGGTTATACTGCGATCGCTTTGGGTTTTGCTATTGACTTCTTTACCAGAGAATTTATCACGGGTTTATGGATTGTTTTACTCGGTTGGTTTGCAGTTCGTAATGCTAACAGTTATGACCGTGTTACTACATTACAAGAAACTTTACTCAAGTTAGTAGCAGCCGATGGTATGACTCGTAATTTCCGGGTTGTTGATGCCAATCAAACATTGCGAGAATTTGCTGATTCCTATCTTTTAGAAACCACTGCACCACAAGTTTATTTTGCGGCTGCTGATGGTCGCTATCGGGGTTTAGTTAATATTAATGATTTGCGAACTACCCAAAGAAGTGAATGGGAAACTCAAACTTTACAAACTATTGTTCATCCCTTAAATACAATTCCTACTGTTGTAGAATCTACTTCTTTTGCTGAGGTAATTCGGAAGTTAGAAACTGAACAATTACCTCAAATCACTGTTCTTTCTCCTGCGGATGCTGTTGCTGGTGTCATTGATAGAGGGGATATTGTTCAAGCATTAGCACAAAGGTTAAATTTGCCAATTACTACTGCGGAAATTAAACGGATTAAGGAAGAAGGAAGTTTTCCACCAGGTTTACAGTTGGGGGTAATAGCGAAGTCTGTGGAAAAATGAAGTTGTCAGAATCAGGATGTCCAGGATTTGAGGATGTTCAGGATTAATGAAGAGAATAATGTCAGAATCAGGATATCCAGGATTTTAGGATGTTCAGGATTAATTACGTCCTGATTTGGACAATAAAATGCTAGTATTAAAAAATAAATTCTGCATCACTATATAAATTTTTTAACTATGTCTAGACTCTTAGTTACTCAATATCAAGCCGAAGTAGAAAAAATCATTCAATATGGTGGTTCTCGCAAAGAAACATCTATTCGTGTGGCTTTTCAAAATCTGTTGAATGAATATTGTAAACCAAGAGATTTTTTAC
>NZ_JAQMSE010000055.1:0-20559 GCF_028330045.1 Aphanizomenon sp. CS-733/32 | reverse complement strand
TCTTTATTTTGCCAAGCACTTAATATTTTCTGTCTTATATCAATCGAATATGCTGCTGCCATACATCTCAATTATTTTATTTTTTTTACATCTTTAAAGTTTACCATCTTTGTACCGCGTTTGATCTCAAACTGCTGTAATTTCGGCCTGTTTCTGTTTAGTAGCCGCACTCGTCTTGTCAGCAGACTGAGCCGCACTATCTTGAAAATTTTGTGCTTTGTCGTCTTGGGCTTTTTTCTTTTCCTCATCTGTCATCTGAGTACCCGGTTTGTTTTCTTCCCGTTGTACTTCCACCGTTGAGGGGGCATCCCCACTGTCAATATTGCGGTTTAAGGAGGTTTCATCCACTAAACGCACATTAAAGTTAGAGAAATAGGATTCTCGGCGTTTATCCTCCGCTTCAATTTGCCGTTTCAGATCCTAGGCTTCTTGCAGACGGTAGTAACTAGCTGGATAGAGAGAGCCATACTGAGAGCGCATTTCAGGAACGTGCTTAAAGAAGCGATCGCTCGTAGCGCTGCTACCTGTCATCCCATCTAAGCTGCCATTCATGGTGTAGGCAGGATTCATTAAGAAGGTGGTGGTGTTGACATCGGGGGGAATCCCATCCACAGGCAGCATTTGATAGCCTATCATCTTACCACTGCGAGCCAGACGAGTCACAAAAACATCCGCCAGAGCCGAAACGACTAAGGCATAACCGATGTTTTTAGGAACAAAACGAGTCCCTAGATGAGGGAATTTGGGAGTAACTTCTGGTGTTCCTCGTAGTTCTAGTTTATCCGTCATGCTTAAAGAGGAACTAGAGGTAATGCTACTCTCATTTTGGAATTGGTAGCTGAAGTCAAAATTACCTTTGAAACCAACCCTGGTACTGGTGTCAATTGACGTACCAACACCCATTGGTGCAGTTAAAAACGACATTGTACCTCCTGCACCGATAAAGGTGTCCAAAGTTCCTCCCAAACCAGAATCCTGCGATCGCGTCCAGTTAAATTCCACATCTTCCGACATAGTTAATTCTACGGATGTCGCACCGTTGTAATCGTCTTCTAAGGTCAAGTTTTCACTGGGAACGGGAGGTGGTCCTTCGATGTAGCCCGACAACGTCGGCGCAAACTGGGCGTTACCAATCCATTTCAATTCTAAAGCCTCAACCCGCTTGTCAGGGAGTAATGTGACTCCATTGGGTGAGGGATGAGCAAAGAAACGGCGCATCATAGTTGGTTTGTCGCATTCGTCCTTGGTTATCAAAGTAACTCAATTGGACATTGCCTTCGCTAGTTTTGATCGCATTAAGACGAGTAACAGAATTGACAAAACCAAGGATTGCTCGTTGAGTAACTAAACCCTTGCTATCTTTGGCAACTTGGGGCATCGTTTGGGCAGTTTGTTGGGTACTTTTTACTCCATTAAGGAAGTCAGTATTTAAGGTATTAATTTCAGTTTGAATTTGGGTGAGTTGAGCAATAACCGCTTTTAGGCGAGTTTCCCATTGTTGTTTCTGAGTGTCATCAGCGTTTAATACTTGCCTGACTCGCTCTAATTCAATCCTTGCTAGATTAAGTTGTTTGCATATTAGTTGCCAATCTTGATCAGCTTTTTCGATCTTATTATTGGTTTGCTCCTCTGTTCGTTTGAAAGGAGAAAAAAGAAAGAAGAAGGTAGGGGCAGACTAGTACAGCACGGCGTAAATAAAACAACTATTCTCAATCGCTAAAAAGCTTACGCCATATTACTTTTGACTTTTGACTTTTGACGAACGCCTTGCGGTACTAGCACCTGTCCCCGTGGCCTAGCACCTGTCACCTTCCTTCACTAGAAGACTTATTCAGCAACCCCTACTTACTAAAACTGTAAATGTGCTGTGTGTGCAAGTTATCTTGTAAAGATGAAGGTAAGACACCATCGGAGAAAGTTTGCCTGTCTAATTGTACCTGCAAATTACTCAAAGGATCGCTACCCGTCGCAATCAGAAATTCCATTTTCTGAATATAGGGTAAAGTGGCGATTTCATCTAAAATCTGGGAAACTGCTTGCAGGTAAGGATGACCTGTTTGTTGATACCAATTGGATTCAGCAATATTCGCTTGATCAAAACCCAAATGCACAGTTAAAGATGGTTGATCAAATAAAGCGATTCCCAAGGGACGGGCTTCTTCCTGTAACAGTAAATGCTGATTTTTTGATAAATGCCGTATTTTCTCTAGTCGTTCATAGCGTTCGGTGACGGATTCCGGTTGATCTTGCCAATGTATCGCTACTGTTACCAGATAAGTTTGTAACAGCATATGCCCCAATTTCTTGGCTTTGGTAGCTAGGTAATAGGAATTAAAATCATTAGACTCAATTAAGAGGGGAACACGATCTACTACCTCTAAGCCATAACCCTTGACACCAGCGATTTTTCGGGGATTATTGGTAATAAGACGGATTTTTTTGATGCCCAAATCCATGAGCATTTGCGCTCCCATGCCATAATCACGCAAATCAGCGGGAAACCCTAAACGCTCATTGGCTTCGACGGTATCTAAGCCCAGATCTTGTAAAGAATAGGCTTTCAGCTTATTAACTAAGCCTATGCCCCGTCCTTCTTGACGCAGGTAAACAACGACACCTTGACCCGCATCCTCAATCATTTTTAATGCGGCTTGCAATTGCATCCGACAGTCGCAACGCAAAGATCCTAAAGCATCTCCTGTTAAACATTCCGAGTGCATTCGCACCATTACGGCTTCATCTCGGAAATTTGCTGGATCTCCCTTGACAATGGCGACGTGTTCTGTCCTATCTAGGGTGTGACGGTAGCCGTAAATATCAAATTGACCGAACTCGCTGGGTAGTTTGGTAACGATTTCTCGATATATCAGGCGATCGTTTTGGAGACGATAACTGATTAAATCAGCAATGCTAATAATTTTTAGGTGATGATTTTTGGCATATTCGACTAACTGATTTAATCGCGCCATTGAACCATCGGGGTTTTGAATTTCACAAATTACACCGGCTGGATACAGTCCCGCTAGTCGGGATAGGTCTACAGCGGCTTCTGTATGTCCCGCCCGTTTGAGTACACCTCCCGGTCTAGCCCGCAGGGGAAAGATATGACCTGGACGGCGTAATTCTTCCGGTTTGGTGCCTGGGTTGAGGGCGACTTGGATCGTCCGGGCGCGGTCTTCGGCGGAAATACCGGTGCTAACGCCTAAATGGGGTCCGGCATCAATACTAACTGTAAAGGCGGTTTGGTTAGTATCCGTCAGTGTGCTGACCATTAATGGTAAGTCTAGTTCATCGAGGCGATCGCCTGTCATTGCTAAACAAATCAGCCCTCTGGCTTCTACAGCCATGAAGTTGATCATGTCGGGGGTGGCAAATTGGGCGGCGCAAATTAAATCGCCTTCATTTTCTCGATTTTCGTCATCTACGACAACAATGACACGACCGGCTTTGAGATCGGCCAAAGCGGCATCAATAGAATCAAATTTAAAGGTTTGGGCAATATTAGGCTGTGACACAGAGAATTTCCAGCTATCAACGTAAAGTTTTTTAACAATTTCTTATTGTAAATTGTAGCTTGTTTATGGGAATTAGAGGTTTTGTGAGATAACTAATACTGTTGCTTGACAATATAATAGTTCATACATACTACAAGTAAGTTAAGAATACCATATACGTAGAGTATTAAGCTATGAATTTGACTGATATAAGTAAATTACTAGGCAAACCCTACTTTCAAGCGTCTAATTGTCTCATTTACAATTTAGATTGTTTAGAAGCAATGACAATTTTACCAGATGAATCAATTAATTTAACTGTCACCAGTCCGCCGTATAATATTGGCAAGGAATATGAAAATTTATTACCATTGGACGATTATATAAATTGGTGTGAAAAATGGATAACAGAAGTTTATCGTCTGACTTTATGTGATGGAGCTTTTTGGCTAAATTTAGGTTATTTATCTATTGAAAATCGTGCTAAAGCAATTCCTATTTCCTATTTGATTTGGGATAAAATTCCTTTTTATTTAATTCAGGAAATTGTTTGGAATTATGGTGCTGGTGTTGCGGGAAGTAAGTTCTTTTCACCTAGAAATGAGAAATTTTTGTGGTATGTGAAAAATTCAGAAGCTTATATTTTTAATCTTGATGATATTCGTGATCCTAATGTTAAATATCCCAATCAAAAAAAGAATGGAAAAATTAGAGTTAATCCTTTAGGTAAAAATCCCACTGATGTTTGGGAATTTCCAAAAGTAACTTCTAAGTCTGATTTTGGGATTGACTAATGATAGATTATCAATTGGTTGTATTTTCTTCTGAATCTTCTCAAAGTTAATCACAAGATAGTACCCTGATTTACTTTTCTTGGTTTTACCAGTAGTGCTTTTTTGAGCATAACTCCTATTACCAAAAATATTACGAGGACTAGAAGATGTTTTAATTTCAATAGAAAAACTATCATCGGGGATATAAACTACATCTTTTTCTGTAGTATCTTGTTCTGAAGATATTTGTGATTACAGGTACGCTAAAAGATGGTCTTTGCTATACAATGCAGCGAAAGTTCAATAATAAAGTCATCAGTAATTAGCTAGTAGCTTGACGGCTGATGACTGATACATAGATAACTAAAAGTGGATAAGGATTTAAGATCATGGGAAATTTAAGACGCGTACCAGTTGGAATTGTTGGCGCGTCAGGGTATGGCGGAGTGCAGCTAGTCCGACTGCTGATGGATCATCCTGAAGTGGAAATTGTTTATTTAGGTGGTGAAAGCAGCGCGGGTAAGTCCTTTGCTGATCTGTACCCACATTTCGCTAATATAGTGAATTTGCCCATTGAGGCGGTAGAACCGGAAGTTATTGCTAGTCGTTGTGAAGTGGTATTTTTATCTTTACCCAATGGACTCGCTTGCGAAATTGCCCCTCAACTTATAGAAAAAGGTTGTAAGGTACTGGATCTGAGTGCTGATTATCGCTTTGGTGATTTGAAAACTTATACAGATTGGTATGGTACAGAAAGAAGCGATCGCACTATAGCAGCGACAGCGGTTTATGGTTTACCGGAATTGTACCGCGATCGCATTGCCGAATCAAATCTGATTGGCTGTCCCGGTTGCTATCCTACAGCTAGTTTACTGGCATTGTCACCACTTCTCAAACAAGGTTTAATCGTTCCTGAAACAGCCATTATTGATGCCAAATCTGGAACATCTGGGGGCGGTAGACAAGGTAAAATTAACCTGTTGTTAGCCGAAGCTGATAACTCCCTGGGTGCTTATAACGTCGGTAGACACCGCCACACCCCAGAAATTGAGCAGATATGTAGCGATTTGGCAGGACATGAGGTGAAAATCCAATTTACACCCCATCTCATTCCAATGGTGCGGGGGATTTTAGCCACTGTCTACGCCAATATGCGTGACCCCGGTTTAGTCCGTGATGACCTCATTACCATCTATAACGCCTTTTACCGTAATTCCCCTTGGGTAAAAATCTGCAATAGTGGTACTTATCCCCAAACAAAATGGGCGTGTGGCAGTAACAATTGTTACATTGGTATAGAGGTTGATCCCCGCACTGGTCGTGTTATCGTCATGTCAGCCATTGACAACCTGATTAAAGGTCAAGCCGGACAAGCAATTCAATGTATGAACCTGATGCTAGGCTGGGATGAAACTTTGGGATTACCTAAAGTTGGGTTTTATCCTTAATTAGGTTACAGGGAACAGGTGACAGGTGACAGAGAATAGGGAATAGGGAATAGGGAACAGGCAAGAAATATGATCTTTCTTTCACCTCTTACCTTCTTTTTACTGTCACCTGTCACCTGTCAACTTAGGTCTTTTGATGTCAGACCATTAGAAGACGCTTTGCTTACCTTCTTTTTACTGTCACCTGTCACCTGTCAACTGTCACCTATTTTGGTCCTAAACCAACAGTACCAGCATAGACGGCGCGATCGCCCAATTCATGTTCAATCCTTAGTAAGCGATTGTACTTGGCTACCCGTTCACTGCGACACAGAGAACCGGTTTTAATTTGACCAGCGCGAGTAGCTACAGCTAAATCAGCAATAGTTGTATCTTCTGTTTCCCCAGACCGATGGCTAATTACTGAGCGGAAACCGTTGCGAGTCGCTAAATCAATGGTTTCCAAAGTTTCAGTTAGAGAACCGATTTGATTTAACTTAATCAAAATCGAGTTAGCGGCTTTTTGTTCAATGCCTTTTTGTAAGCGGGTAGCGTTAGTTACAAATAAATCATCACCCACTAATTGTACTTTTGAGCCAATTTTCTGAGTTAGTAATTGCCAACTTTGCCAATCTTCCTCATGTAAACCATCTTCAATAGATACAATCGGATATTGGTCAACCAACTGACCTAAATAATCAATAAACTCAACAGGACTATGGGGTTTACCATCATAAACATATTGGCCATTTTTGTAAAATTCACTAGCAGCCACATCTAAAGCCAAAGCTACTTCTTCACCGGGTTTATAACCAGCTTGTTTAATCGCCGCTACCAGCAATTCTAAAGCCACTTGATTAGATTCTAGGTTAGGTGCAAAACCACCTTCATCACCCACACCTGTCAGCAAACCTTTATCATCTAACACCTTGCTGAGAGTGGCAAATACTTCCGCACCCCAACGCAAAGCTTCTTTAAAAGAAGGCGCACCGATGGGGACAATCATAAACTCTTGAAAATCAACGTTATTTGCAGCGTGCGCCCCACCGTTGATCACATTCATTAGGGGTACTGGCAGTAAATTTGCCAAAGGTCCACCCAAATAGCGATAGAGGGGAATATCTAAAGCTGATGCACCTGCTTTGGCTGCTGCTAAGGAAATACCTAAAATGGCATTTGCACCTAAGTTAGATTTGTTAGCTGAACCATCTGTAGCAATCATTGTCCGGTCTAACAATTCTTGGTTGAGGACATCCAACCCTAATAATTTGGGTGCTAATATCTCATTGGCGTTTTTTACCGCTGTGAGGACTCCTTTACCACCATAACGGCTTTTATCCCCATCCCGCAGTTCATGGGCTTCAAATGTGCCTGTAGAAGCCCCGCTAGGAACTTGTGCGAGTCCGACTGCACCACCAGCTAAATGTACTTCCGCTTCTAGTGTAGGTCTTCCCCGTGAGTCGAGGATTTCGCGGGAGACAATGGCTTCAATAGCGGTGTCTAGAAATTTAGTCATGCGTGGTTTGTCCTTGATTTTGATGATGTCGTCAGGGTTTAACCTTTACAGTTTACTAATAACCCAATCGTTAGTTTATGTGTTTCTGGGGGAAAATCGCCTGACATTAAAGAAGATTTCCAATCACGACGGGTGGTAATGATCCCTGAGTATGGAAAGAAACACGGAATTTGTCAGAATCAGGATTTTTAGGATTAAAGGATGTACAGGATTATTTATACTTTACTTGTTTTGAATACATAAACTGCCATTTTCAACATAATCAAATTATTTAACCCATTTACTCAGAGTAATTCCCAAAAACTGTTCTAATTGAGTGATACTATTAAGATGATTAATGATAGCATTAAGTTCTTGATTTTGAGCATCAACTAAACTTTTTTCAAAGTTAATAATATCCGTCATTGAAATATTACTACTTAATCTCATTCTTTCCTTAGCATTTATCACTTTTGATCCCGCTAACTTTCGTGCTTGCTGTGCTAATTCAATCTGCTTAAAAGTATCTTTGACATTACGAGTTTTATTTTTCAACTCCTCATTCAAATTATCCTGAGTTTTTGCTAGAGTGTAATTAGCATTTTGTAAGCTAATCTCACTTTTAACTACAGCATTATCTTGACTGAGATTACCAAACTCCCGATTTAAGACTAAAGATGAACTCAAGTTATTTGTATCTTGAGTATTGGAAGCACTATTAAACCCATAACTCAGATTTAATTTTAAATCTAATTGTTGTTGATTTTTAGCCTCTGTTATCCCAAATTTAGCATTTTCTACAGCATTAACAGCAGCAAGATAACCAGTATTATTCGCTTTAGCTAATTCTAGCATTTCTGTAAAAACTGGTAAATTTAAACTTGTTGGAGGATCAGGTTTTTCCATAGCAATTAGTTTTTTTGTTATGGGTAAATCTATAATTTTAGTTAATTCAGAAATTGCTTGTTCTAAACTTGATTGTGTATTCACTAAATTTACTTCTTGTTGAGCAATATCAGCTTGACGCTCAACCAGATCATTTTTAGGAATCCTCCCAAATTCAAATAATGCTTGTAATCTCTCTAAATCTTTTTTAGCATTAGCAAAAGATAATTGTTCAATTTTCAATCTTTCTTGAGCTAATAATAAATTTCTATAACTAACTATAGTATTAGTAATTGTTTGAGAAGTAGTATTTTTGAGATTCAAAATATTAGTATTTTCTGTCAATCTTGCTCTTTGAATACTCAGAGTATTTAATTGTCTACCAAAACCCTTTAATAAAGGCTGACTAAAATTAAGATTGACACTTTGACTCAGAGTATTTGTATCTGAAGAAGTATCTAATGAGCTAGTACGAGATAAAAGATTTTGTCCTTGCCATGTTAAACTTAAATTACCACCTGTAGGAATTTTTAAATTAAAATTAGCACCCAAAAGCGCAGTTGTATTATTATTGGTGTTGTTGCCAGTTTGATTATTAGTCACATTTAAAGATAGCTGTGGTGTAAATGTTGGGTTAAATTGAGATTCAGTTTCAGCTAATTGTTTTTGATCTAAAATACGTTGCAGGTACGCTATTTTTAAATCTCGATTATTTTGCAAGGCTAAATAAACAGCATCAGCTAATTTTAAAGGTAACTCCTGACTAGAGTTATTCAATAGTAATTGAAAATCAGAATTATATTTTGGTAAACTTGGTGGATTAGGTATATTTTGACATTTTCCTAAACCCGGAAATAGGAAAATCACAAGCAAAGATGATATTGGTAATAAAAAACGATTCATAGTCAAAAAATTGAGTAGGTTGGGTTGACGCAAGGAAACCCAACATTAACATTATTCTCAACTTTACTTATTGGGAACGTAAAGCTTCAACAGGATCTAATTTACTAGCTCTCAGCGCAGGTAAAAAACTAGAAACAATACCCACTATAATAGCAGAACTCAGAGAAACTAAAGGCGTTTGATAAGTAAATTGATAGGGTAAATTCAAGAGAGTTACAGTCATAATAGTAATTCCTTGTACTGTAGCTATTGCAATTATTCCTCCTGTCATACTAATAAAAGTTGCTTCTAGTAAAAACTGAATTAAAATATTCTTTTGTGTAGCACCAATAGCGCGTCTTAACCCAATTTCTGGAGTTCGTTCTACAACTGACGCTATAGTAATATTAGCAATTCCTACACCCCCCACAAATAAAGAAATACTCCCGATAACTAAGATAATAATAGTCACACCATTTAATACCTTTTCTAAATCTTTCACTTGGTCAACATTGCTAGAAGCGTAAATATCTACATTAGGAAATCTTTTCTTTAAAATGCTAGTTGCTTGATTTTGGATTTGTTCTATATTTTCTGGATTCTTAGGAGTAATGGTAATTTTATCAAAAAAAGGACTTGATTTGAGAGATTGATAAACAGATAAAGGAATTAATATCAATCCTTGTTCATCACCCCAAGTATTAATGTTTCTAGTTTGGATAAACCCTTGAATATAATAAGACTTATTTTGAAAAGTAATCATTTTTCTTAACGGATTTTTACCTTTAAATAGTTTTTGAGCAAGTAATTGATCTATAACAACAACTGAGCGGGTTTGTTGTAAATCATTAACTGTAAAAAACTCCCCAGCAATTAATTTTCTTCCCGACATAGGTAAAAAATCTGCTGTTACTGCTTGACTTTCCACATTGATTTTTTGAATTCCCCAAAAAATAGCATCATTACCACCATTTTGTACAGGAGCGATATATTTCCAACCAGATAATTTGGTTTTTAACCATGCTATATCTTCGCTTTGATATTTTTTTTGTTGAGACGTAACCGAGTTATAGGGAGCTTGAATAGAAATTTGCGGAGATTCCATTTTTTGTAATTGCGTCTTTAAATATATTTTTCCGATATCGCTTACTTGTAATGTTCCACTCACAGCAAATACACCCATAAATACACCTAAACTACTCAGAAATGAGCGCAAGGGATTACTGCGTAAAGAGCTAGATGTTAAAGATAATAAATCATTGATGTTCATGGGAGTAAATATGTTAAGTAAATTTTTCATTATGGGTAGGGGTTTAGCATTGCTTAATGGTGTCAACTTAAGTCCTGGCGAATAGAATTCACGGCTATACAAACAAAGTCCGCCTGCGCGGACTAAGGAAAAATCAAGGATTTGAAACCCACGCAGGTGGGTTTTGCCTGTGTAGACGCGGTTTCTAACCGCCCGTTTAACTAAACCCCTACAATATTTATTATTACTGCATTTTTATGACAACATGATCTCCCTCATTTAAAGGATTTTCTAAAGAGGGAATTAATACTTCATCTCCTGGTTTTAACCCTGATTTAATTTCAATATTATCTAATCCTTGTAACCCAGTTTTGATAATTCTTTTAAAAGCCTTACCTTGTTGATCTTTTATCCACACAAATGTTTCTAATTCATTTTGTTGAATAGCTTCACTAGGAATAACTGTCACATTATCACGTTGAGCGATAATTAAAGCAACTGTCACTGGAGTTCCCGGAACAATATTTTTATTAACTTGATCTAAACGCACAATCGCTGTAATTTTGACATTATCTGTACCTTGATTATTATTTTGGGTATCTCCAGCTAATAAAGATATTTGTTGAACCTTACCAGTTAATTTTTGTGATTGAAAACCAACAATACTAATTTCAGCTTGTTGTCTAATTTTAACCTTAGTTGCATCCAAAGGAGATAACTTCAATTCCACAATTTGTTGAGTAGGATCACCAATAACTATAACATCTCCTTTAGGTTCAATTACATCACCTAATTTTGCTTGTAAATTGAGAACTACACCATCCATAGGAGCAGTAATTACTGTTTTTCGCAATTCCTCAACAATTTTTTGGCGTTGTATTTTGAGTTTATCTATTTCTCTCATAATTTGATTGAGTGCTAATTTAGCTTGGTTTAATTCTTGTACCGCTTGGTCAATTTTAGTTTTAGCTTCTTTGAATTTTTGCTGAGGTTCAGATTTATTATTTCTCACATCTTGCCAAAAGTTTTGTAATTCTAATTTCTGCTGTTCTAAATCTAAATTACTTAAAGATAATTCATCTTTAGCATTACTTAATTCTGTTTCAGCTTGAGTAACTTTTTTTTCTTGCTCCTTTAATTCAGTTTCCGAAATAAATCCCTTAGCGAAAAGTTGTTTATTTTCTTGTAATTTAATCTTTGCTTCTTGTAAATCAGTTGTTTTACCAGTTAATGCTTGTTGTTTTCTGGTAACTTCTAATCTACGTTTTTGAATTTCCCGTATTTTCTCATCTTTTTTCCTGTTAATATCATTTCTATAGGTACTTTGAATATTTCTGTATTCTTGCTGAGTTTCTAACAATTTACTTTCTGCTTTTTTGAAAGATGATTGTTTATCAACAAGTTGTAAATTTTTATCTTTTAAATCAGATGCAAACTCTTGTAATTTAATTTGTGTTTCTGTATCTCGCAAACGGATTAAAATTTGATCTTTTTTAACTTTGTCGCCAATTTTGACTAATACTTGTTCTACTGTTCCTGTGATTGGAGATTTGATATTTCTTTGATTATCTAATTTTAATATGCCACTTTCACCAGTAATTTTATCTTCTACTTTGTCTTGAGTAGCTGTCACCATGCGAACAGGTATGGTTTGGGTTTTACTTTGGGTAACTATGGCAAAAATTAACCAACATCCAAGAGTAACACTTGTTAAACTTGCCGATATGGTTAACAATTTAAATCCTGGCTTGAATTTAAAGTTTTTCATTGTTACTTATAAATTTAGCTTGTGCTTTAGGTATGTAGCTAAAAACTATTACAGATGTTAAAAGACTTAAAGATAGTGAACCTATTACTTGTTTCATCTTAGCTCAATGTAAGTAGTCGGACAAAATTAAATTCACTTGTTGAGAGAGGGAACAGAAAAATCAGTTGTGTAATTAATTCTGTCCCGTCACTTAGACCATCCCAACTTCGGTCAGAAAAGACCGCTTCGTAGCAAGGATCACTACAACAATCCCTCTAGTATAAATCGAACAGTTATTTACGTACTTTAAGGGTTGCAATTAATGGTGTACCAATTACTAAGCTGTACTTTAGGAACATTAGCAACGCAAACTCTTGTTTTGTTCCCTGGCCAAGTGCTAGATCGTCTTGTTACTGTGACTCTTACATTACCCTTCCACCAGAAACCATTTGTAGAGGCATTTCCTCCCGCGAAGTTTGTATTACCAGTCCAAACAGAATAAACATTATTTTGGTTAGGTCCTTAAATATCTTGAATAGCTGGTTTTAGAAAAAAGTCTTGATAAGCAGCTTCAGGAATGGCTAAATATAATTTACGTTCTGGATTAATCCTGACAATCCTCAAATCCTGGATATCCTGATTCTGACAGATATTTCTAAATTTATATATTTGAGATTATTGGTATCTCTTATCGAATCTATTGTATTAGCTGAGATTTTAATCAATTCCAGAGTATTTTGTGCTTGAGTGCTGTAAATATTTTACCCAAATATAGAAACTATAATGCTAGTAGTTATCAACAATTTATGAACCTTGTTCATGGTGATATCCTTGTTAATATCTGTCTAGTGAAAAATACTTCGTGTTGGGTTTCCTTTCGTCAACCCAACCTACGACTACGACTAATTTGGAGCTTTTTTACTTGCAACGATATTGTTTGCCTAAGAATGACAAAATGCGGTTTCGATCCAAAGCATAACTTTCACTCCTATTTGGAAGTGAACGCTGGTAAGAAAAATTGGCCATTTTATAACCATTTGTCAATCTAACTGTGCCTGATGAAGAATTAGGAGCAGTCCATTTGTAAATGTCCATGTTTCCTAAACCGTACACTATATTCAATATGCCATTACTTTGAAAAACAACACGATTTGTAACAGGAGTAGTGGTTTGTACCCAATCACAAACTAACGGGGGAGAAGAATTAGATTGCGCTTGAGCTATATTTACATTCCAGCCAAACATGGAAACTATGGCTGTTGTACCCATCAGCAATTTATGGAATTTGTTCATGGTAATTTCTTCGAGGATAATTTTTATTTACTTGTTTCACTGTAATGCCATAAATCTGAACTCGTGTCTTAGTAATGATTAAGTTGTGTTTGTTTCATGATTGTTTTATACTCAACTTATGATTGAATAGTTGAAAACCTCTGTATGACACAGACACATGGACGTAGTTCATTGACAGCCTCTGCTGAAGTTAGAGAGAAGGCACGAATAGCTTTACTTAGGTTAGGATATACACAACAAGTATTAGCTGATTTTCTTAAACTATCTCGATCTACTGTCAGCAAATTTTTTAATGGTAGCCCAATTCGAGTTGATCATTATAAACAAATTTGCGATGAGTTAGGATTGAACTGGGAAGATTGTCTGCCAATAGAAAAACCAATTGCAACATCACAAACAGATTCTTGCTGCATTGCAGTAACTGATCAGGAGGAAAAAACAATGCAAACACTTAATCGTCAAATAACTGTTATAGATAGTCAAACTGAAATAGTGAAAGCAGTTATTTATTTAAAAGGTGATATAGAATTTATTGAAAAATCCAAATTTGTTGACACAGCTTTACAACAATTTCCAGGGCATACAATTATAATTAAAGACCTAAAACGAGGTAGTATCAAGGTGTTTATAGAAGGTTCTGAAAAAGATATTGAAGAATTAGTAAATCTGATTCAATCAAAAATACTCACGGAATTAAATGGTTTCCCTATTGAAAGTATTCAGATTTTGGATGCAAATGAGCCTAATAATAATCAGCGCAATAATATAATTTCTTTATCTGGAAAATTTAATAAACCCAATTTCCCCCCTGGTTGGGATGATCCAAAAAAATTTATAAATCAAACAATTGAAAGAAGTCGCCCCCTATCATCTCAAGTTAGAAGTCAAGAAAATGAGCGTAATGAAATTGGCAAAATTATCCATTTAACTCAAATAAATACATCTCTGTTGTTGATAATAAAAAAAGAAGAACTCAATGAAACAGTAGAAAAAGGTTTACATAGCATAACTTTACAAATACTAACGACGAATCAACAAATTCAGTTACCTGAAAACTTGAAAATTTTAGTTTTTTATGAATCTTCAGGAGAAATAATAGATGAAAAACTAGCAAGAAGAAAAACTCTCCGCTCTAGTTTTATCATTGAATCAAAATCTCCTTTTTGTATTGAAGTTAAGCTGGGTGAAAAAACTATTGAAAAAGGTCTTTATGTGTTATAATTACTTACTCAATCCATCAATAATCTTCCACAGCACCCAAAATTTTGAGTGTGACTTTTTGTTGTTCAGTTAAACCTTTAATTCCAGTGATATTCATTCCCTCGTAAGGTCTAGGCACGCGGAGAATTTGACGATTATATGTTTCCACATCCCACAAACTAATTGTACCATCTCTACTGCAACTTGCTACGGTTTGACCATCGGCAGAAAAAACTACACAGTCAATTCTTTTCTTATGTCCTGAAAGAGTTTGTTTACACTCACCAGTTTTAATATCCCAAAGTCTGATAGTTCCATCTGTACTAGCACTGACCAGAATTTGATTATAAAAATCAATAGATGTGACTCTATCTGTATGTCCCTGGAAAACTAGCAGACATTGACCAGTTTTCACATCCCATAAACGAATTGTTTGATCTTCACTACCACTGATGATTTTTTGATTATTAATGAATTTAACAGAATTTACTCTATTAGTATGTCCCGTTAAAACTTGTAGAGATTGATAAATCTTGCCATCCCAAATGCTGATTCTGCTATCTTCCGAACCACTGACTAAAAGTTGACCATCGGGACTATAAGCAATTGACTTTGTTCCTCCACTGTTAGTTTCATTTTGTTGGAGAATTTGATATTCACCAGTTTTAAGATCCCAGATCGTAACTTTTTGAGTAACACTACTACTGGCTAGTTTTTCACCATCAGGACTAAATGCTAATGACCAAATTCTTTCTTCTTGTCCAAATAGGGTTTTTAAACATTCACCAGTTTTTACGTCCCATATTTTGATAGTTATGTCTGTACTACCACTAGCTAATTTTTCACCATCAGGACTAAAAGCTAGTGACCAAATTGTATTTTGATGTCCTAGTAGAGTTTTCACACATTGACCAGTTTTAATATTCCAAAGTCTTACGGTTGAATTATTATCTCCACTAGCTAATATCTCACCATTAGGATGAAAGGCAATTGCTAACTGCCAATCAGTATAACCATACAAAGTTTTAAGACATTTGCCTGTATGAATGTCCCATAATCTAATTGTTTCGTCTTCACTACTACTAACCAGTCTTTGGTTATCAGCATGAAAAGCAGTTGACATTACCCAATAGGTATGAGCTTCTAAAGTTTTAAATTCCCACGTCTTAATATCGTAAATTTTGATAGGATGATATTTTTGAGAATCATCATATCGGGATACACAACAAGCAAGCTTTTGGCTGTTTGGGCTAAAAGAAATAGACCTAACTACAGCTTTATTCTCAGTTAATGTCTGAATATGCTGCCATTCTCCATCTTTAAATTCCCATATTTTTACTACTTCTCTTTTATCTTCATGAGTTACTCCAGCAATAGCACTGGCAATAAATTTACCATTAGGACTAAAGCTAACTGAACTGGCTACTGTATCCAATCCTGGTAAAGAATGCAATAATTCACCAGTTTCCACATCCCAGATTTTTACATCTTGACTACCACTAGCAAGTTCTTGACCATCAGGACTAAAATCAATGGGAAATACACCTTGGTCTATCTGTTGTGGCAGGGTTTTTAAGCATTCTCCTGCTTCAATGCTCCATATTTTGACACCATCACCACCACAACTGGCAACTTTTTTACCATCAGGACTAAATTTAACAGCAATTACCCAACCTGTATGTCCTGGGAAAGTTTTTAATAATTGACCTGTATTGACTTCCCATATTTTGACTGTTTTATCTATACTGCTACTGGCTATTAGTTTGCTATCAGGGCTAAATGATATTGATAAAATATAGTCATTATGTCCATCACATATACTTATAAGTTGATTATCTTCTATTCTCCAAATACGAATTTGTTCCTTGATATCACCACCTGCAAATAATTTGCCATCTGGACTAAATTGCACATTTAAGATAGCACCAAAGATATCGGTAAATAGACAATTTTGAAAATTTGCTCTTGTAAAATTAACATTGTGAGTAAATATTCTACTTAGGTCAGCTTGCCAAATATCTACAAGAGAAAAGTCATGGTCACTTAAAACAGTTTGCTGTTTTTCTAGCCGTTCCTGAATCAGCAAATTGAAAATATTACCAGCAGCATATCCTAATTTTTTATGTGATTTTCTCTTTACTGATTTGCGTAAATCATCAAGAATCGGAATTAGCATATATTCCAAATTTATCTGATTCCGTAAATCATTGATATTGTTACATACTTGATCTATTATTCCTAAATAAGATTGGGAAATATTATTGGCAATTTTTTTGAAACTTTGCTGAATATTTATAAATTCAGATTGGGGGATTAATTGCTCTATTATTGGTTGTAGAATCAAGCGAATTTGAATATCTTTGATATATTCTTTACCTTGAGCTTTAAATAAGGCATGACTATTAAATAATTCAACTTGATTATCTCTAATTTCACCTACAATTTGATTGATTAATCGCTTAGTTATATATTCAATGATCACAGGTTGCAGAGTAAATTTAGGTTTATCTGTGGAAGCCTCTATTATTTTTTCTAGGGGGATTTTCTTTTTTAAAGATTGCAAATGCTTATTGACTTGCTGTAATTTAGAAATTGATAGTAAATCTTCTAATAATTCTGATTCTGAAACTGCTTCACGATTAATTGCTAACCAGTAAATTATCTCCTTTTCTAATTTATTTAATCGCTGAAAATGCCAGTTTAGTAAATCATCTTCGATGCTTTTTTCTAAAAGATGTTGTTCTTTTTCTAGAAAAATACCAATGTTTCCTTGATATTGTTCTTTAATAAAACCCGCACTCAATTCTAAAAATAGGGGATTACCACCATAAACTTCAATTAGTTTTTCCCAGGTTTCATCTGTAGCTCTAAATTCACCGATTTGTTGAAAAATTTTCTTGACTGCTTCTGTCTCTCTTAAACCTGTTAATTCTAAAAGACGAACAGAACCATCTTTATATCTTTTTGATTCAATTTCTGGTGGTATAACTCGACTGGTAAGCAGCAAACAGCTTTGATGTTTTTCTTGCCTAATTTGTTGAAACATTTCACCATAAACGCCATAGCCATGTCGATATTTTCCATCTTCTAAAATTGATTCAATATTATCAAGAATTAAAAGACATCTATTTTGTTTTAAATATCCAAGTAAGATATTTATTTGAGTATTTGGTGATTCTGGTAAATTAGTTTCTTGTTGATGAGAAAGAAATTTGATGATATCAGTGATTATTTCTGTAAATGGTGGGGCGTTAAGGAGCGATCGCCAAATGATATAATCAAATTCACCTTGCATACCCCTTGCTAATTTTACAGATAAATCTGTTTTACCTATCCCACCCTGACCTAACTTCACTGAAAGTCCCGTTTTACCGATTCCTCCACTACCAACAATAGCTAAAATTCGACAACGTTCATTAACTATCCATTGTTTTAATTTTTGTAACTCCTCTGTGCGTCCAAAAAAATGGTTTACAGGAGGTACATTTCCCCAATCAGCATGAAAACCTTTAGTATTTACAGCACGTAAGTTTTCCCAGGTAAGAGGTTCTACCACTGCGGGATTTGTACAAAGCGCAGGTAAAAAGGATGCTCCTGGATGTTGTAACTCATGTTTTTTTAACTTATTTCTAGCTTCTTGAACTGCTAAAAATATGGGATATTTTTCCTGAGCAAAAAACTCTAAAAAATAACGAAAAAATTCCTGAGCAATGAAATTGGAAACTTGCTCTTTCATGACGATAACATGAGATATATTCAATTTTGCTAGGTCATTTGCTAATCCCAGTCCATCACAAGAGTTGAAAATTGCCAGTCTCAATCCATGATCAATAGCTGCTTCAAAACTATTTTTTAAATCATTGATGGTAACACTTTCTTGGTCATTAATATATATATGTCCCGATTCACCTTGAGTTTTACTGTGTCCAGCAAAAAATAAAATATCACAGCCTTTTTCTAACCTTTTTTCCAACTGTTTACGGTCAAAAGGAAAAGGCATAAAGTCTATTTTAGCATCTAAATCATTAACCAATTGTTGAAAAATACTGCGTTCCTGTTGTAAGTCAATGCCTTGATCATCACATAAAACAGCGAGAATTTGTACTTGATTACTTGATTTTAAGCCAACAAATCTACCTTGATAAGAAAGAGATCCAAAACCATGAGTAGCTAAGGGATATTTATCAAAAAACTTCCACTGATGCCAAGGAAGTTTGCGGATTAAATGATCTTGAATTTGGAAAATCACAAAAATTTCATCATTAATATTTAAAAATTCATTTTTATCCCATTGATGCTGGCAATTAATAAATTCTTGATATTGCAGCCAAATATTAAAACGTTCTTCTAGTTTCTGCTGTGCCAAACCTAAATTTTTATTGATATCACTGCTACTAATATTTTCACATAGGTCTAATAATCCTGCATCTAAACTAATAAAATCATCTAATTGCTGTAATAAGTTATTATCGTTTAAATCATTGGATAAATTATCTATATTTTGCCACAAATCATCGAAATTCCATTGAGGACATCTGCGGATATAAGTTGGGGTAGGCTTTTTTGTCAATAAAGTTACAGATGAACGACTGCTGACAGTTTGATAGCGGATATCATAAAGTTTTTGCCAAATTTTGTAGAGTCTAGAGAGTATGGTATCTGGTGGTAAATTTGTATTATATTCATCTGCTCTTTTCTGCTCTGAGTTCCACCATAACTTGACCCTCACAGGGGTATCTTGCTGTAAATTGCCTAGTCCTAAATCAATAATTACTGATTTGGTCATGATATATCTGAAAAACAATGTATTGGTGATGGTTGTATATTTTATCAGAAGTTAAGCATAAAAGAATCATAAAACAGTCATTACTCAAACATGAGTTAAGGTTTGAAGCTTTATACTTATTTATAGTTCATTCGACATGGTGAAATCTATGTTTTTTAAACAGGCTAATGTATTGGTATTAGGAACTATTTTGGGAATAGCAGGAATTTCCTTTGTGGATATTAAACAAGCGATCTCCCAACCAGCCCCGCCATTATCTAGCGTGTCCATAACTGCTGTCAATTCGTCTCAGAATCCAACTTGGGAATTAATACAGTCAGGAAATTTTTCAACATCCAAAGATCATGGTGGACGTTCTTTATGTGTTCAAACTGAAGAGAGGGGCTATGGTCAAAGTCAGAGTGTACTATTCAATGGTCAAAGAATGGTACAAAAGTCGTCTACTGCTATTACAGGATTCGGAAGAATTATTGTGGGCTGGAAAAGAGAATGGTGCTATACATCTTCCACCGCGTTTTCCTCTGGTAGAGTTACCTTTCAAGCCACTTCAATAAATGCCCCTAGAAACACATTTTCAACTGCTCTAAATATTAGGTAAAATAAAACTATTATCTGACAAATCCTAGTAGGTTAAGAGCGATCGCCTATCTTGTAGGTTGGGTAATATGATATTTTTTCTTAATCCCAACCTAATTTATATAAATTTTTCGGATCTTACTAATCTCTTAAACTCTATGATTTGGCTATACTTCTCACTGGCGGCGGCTACCTTTGAATCTCTGCGAGATGTCTTTAGTAAAGTTGTGACAAATAAGAGCGATCGCCCTTTAGATGAATATTTAGTTGCTTGGGGATTAAGAGCTTTTACCCTGATTATTTATATCCCTTGGTTATTATTATCTCCCCAACCTATTCCTAATATTGGTAAAGATTTTTGGTGGGCTTTGTTAGCAGATGCTACTTTATCCACAGTTGGCGGCATTTTATATATGAGGGCTTTGCGCTTAGGAGACCTATCATTAACTGTTCCTTTAATGGGGTTTTCTCCTCTATTTTTAGTGATAGCTTCTCCCTTTACTCTGGGAGAACTGCCGAATAATATCCAGATAATTGGTATTAGTTTAGTTTGTCTAGGTGCTTATTTTTTAAATTTAAAACCCAAAGAAAATAACTATTTTGCCCCTTTATTATCCCACATTCCGCACCCCAAAATATTACAGAGGGAAATTACGGAGATGAAAATCGAAGGGAGCATCAAAACAAACAGACAAAGTGAAAAAAGGCATTTGAGAAACAGTAAATCACCAAAAATGTCATCAAAATCTATT